>NZ_JBEOOB010000011.1:0-104844 GCF_040308685.1 Pseudoalteromonas sp. 20-MNA-CIBAN-0454
AAGGGATCACCGCTGTTAAAATTTGCGGTGGAAAGTGAGCTTTAGTGCTTGCTGTCCACCTCAGGGCGTGTTGTTATTGGTCTATTGTTACTCTGTGTATCGCAGCATGCGCAGGCTAATAAGATACAAATTGATAAAGTACAGCCGGCTAAAGCGCTGCGTATTGTGGCACTAGCTCCGCACATAGTAGAAAACCTGTATGCAATAGGCGCGGGAGATAATATTGTTGGCACAGTTGATTACGCCGACTACCCTGCAGCGGCAAAAGGTATTACTCGTATTGGCGGTTACTATGGTATTTCAATCGAAAAGCTTTTAGTCCTTAAGCCAGATATAGTGATTGCGTGGAAAAGTGGTAATCAAAGCGATGATTTAGCACAAATAGAGCGCTTAGGTATTAAGCTTTATTTAACTGATCCAACTACAGTTACAGGCATTGCCGATGAGTTGCTTATGCTAGGCAAACTTACCGGTAACATTAAACAAAGCGAGCAAGTGGTAAAAGCATTTAATACTAAACTTGCAGCCATTACAGCCAAGCAACAGGGTAAAAGTAAACTCACCGGCTTTTATCAGCTCTGGTCTGAGCCGATGATGACAGTGTCGAAAAATACCGGAATAAGTGAGTTAATGGCTACTTGCCAAGTAACCAATGTATTTGCAAATAGCCGCACCGACTATCCACAAATAAGCATAGAAAATGTGATAGTGGCTAAGCCGCAAATTATAATTATTCCGGATGAAAAATCAGCAACACCGCAACCCACTATTAATTGGCAGCAATGGCCAGAAATACCCGCAGTAAAAAATAAGCAATTTTTATCTGTAAATGCCGACTTACTACATCGCTTTTCAGCGCGAATGCTAGATGGGCTGGCCGACATGTGTGATAAAATAGACGTATCACGCCAACAAATAAAGAGCATACAATGAGCGATTGGACTGCATTTTTAAAGCAAGAATTACAGCAAGCGTATATGCAGCAAACACTCGACTACGTTGCTAAGCGCCGCAGCGAAGACGTTGCTGTTTATCCTCCAAAAGATCAAGTGTTTAGCGCATTTACTGCAACACCGCTTAGCGATATACGCGTTGTTATTTTAGGGCAAGATCCTTACCACGGTGAAGGCCAAGCACATGGTTTGTGTTTTTCGGTATTACCTGAGGTTAAAAAACTGCCACCTTCGCTTAAAAATATTTATAAAGAGCTGGCTAGCGATATAAACGATTTTGTTATTCCTACCCATGGCTACTTACAAAGCTGGGCAGAGCAAGGAGTATTTTTACTCAATACAGTACTTACGGTAGAGCAAGGCCAAGCCCATTCGCATAAACACTTAGGGTGGGAGCAATTTACCGATAAGGTTATTGCGCATATAAACACCCATTGTGAAGGCGTAATATTTATTTTGTGGGGGGCTCATGCACAAAAAAAAGGTAAGGGAATTGATAGCGCACGCCAACATATTTTAGCGGGGCCGCACCCGTCACCACTGTCTGCTCATCGAGGTTTTTTTGGCTGTAGGCATTTTTCAGCCACTAATGCGTTATTACAATCTCAAGGTAAAACGCCGATTAATTGGCAAGTATAATTTTAACTTTTAAAACCAAAGGCCCGCAAATAATGCAATGCGGGCCTTTTTAGTTAGTCGTTTAAAAGTCGAGTTCATTAACGGCTATGCTGTCTGTAAAGTAGTCCAACTCCTGTAGTTCTTTGCGTAAACGATACTTTTCTTGTATTGCTTCGATTTCGCGCCATCTTCTTTTTTTATTTTTTTGAGAAGCTTCCTTTTTTGTTTCAGGACCTTCTATTATATTGCTCAGGCTATCCATGAATATCTCCTTTAGACTGCATTTGATACCAGTCTTATTAAAAACTAAGCTATAACTGCTCACTAATTTAATGGTATAGGTATTAACTTCGCGAATACCTATACCATAGGCCTAGCTAAAATAGAATATAAAAGTGACAATTGTGTTACTAAATTGTGATTTATTGATGAAGGTTTGCTTTATGGTGGGTTTATAAGTTTTTTACATATAAATTGCAGGCATAAAAAAACGCCGCAACTGCGACGTTTTTTATACAAGCGTTTAAGCCAATTACATGGCTTTAAAGCGTGCTTCTAATTGCTCTTGAGCATCAGCAAAAGAGCGAATACCTTCAGCTAATTTTTCAGTCGCCATAGCATCTTGGTTATGCAACCAACGAAATTGAGCTTCGCTAAGCGGTGCCGGTTTTGGCTGCTGCGCAACATCTTTTGCTAGTAAATATTCTGGTGCATCTTCAAGGTTACCCAACTCTTCTAAAAGGTTAGGGCTAATAGTTAGCTTATCGCAACCAGTAAGGGCAAGAATTTCGCCGGTATTACGAAAACTTGCACCCATAACTACCGTTTTGTAGTTGTGGCGTTTATAAAATTCAAAAATGCTGCGTACAGACTGCACTCCTGGATCTTGCAGTGGGTCGGTCGGCTTTTCCATACCGTTAGCAACGTGCCAATCTAAAATGCGACCTACAAATGGCGAGATTAAAAATACGTTAGCATCGGCGCAAGCACGTGCTTGGGCATCACTAAACAATAAAGTAAGGTTACATTTAGTACCTTCTTTTTCTAGTTGTTCAGCGGCTTTAATGCCTTCCCAAGTAGAGGCTACTTTAATTAAGATTTTATCTTTGCTTACGCCTTCTTTTTCGTAAAGACTAAGTAGCGTGTGCGCTTTATCAATAGTTGCTTGGGTATCAAACGAAAGACGTGCATCTACCTCAGTAGAAATATAACCAGGTACAATAGCGCTAATTTCTTTACCTAATAATACCGCAAAGTAGTCGCATGCTAGCGCTAGTTGCTTCGCTGGATCTTGCTCGGTTTCTTTGGCGTAGCTCCATGCTTTATTTAAATAAGGCTTATAGGCTTCAATCTCGCTCGCTTTTAATAGCAATGACGGATTGGTCGTTGCGTCTTCTGGTTGATGCTTTTTAATTGCTTCAATATCACCCGTGTCGGCCACGATTGATGAATGTTGTTTTAGCCTTTGTAGCGCGTTAGTCATTTGCTTTCCTCATTCCAAGCAAGTTAAAAGAAAATCTAAACTACTTTAATATTACACCATACTGCAACAGCGAAGTAATGCTTGATAGGTCTTATGTCCTTATCAATATAAAAACGGTTATGTATGAATTATTAAGGTAGGATCAGTCTGTTTAATATTAAACAAAACGTGCTTTTCGTTTCATTTAATGTTGAAATTGACATTAAATAAATTACAAGTCAATAGCTAACTATGATCACTGTTATTTCACCTGCAAAAAATCTTGATTACACCACGCCACCTGCAACCGATAAGTTCACTCAACCGGAATTACTTGAGCACAGCGAAGCACTGATGCAAGTATGCCGTGAACTAACCCCTGCGCAAATTGGCAGCCTGATGAAAATTAGCGATAAGCTCTCAGGGCTTAACGCTGCTCGCTTTAGTGAGTGGGCACAGCCATTTACCACAGAAAACGCTAAACAAGCGGTACTGGCCTTTAATGGCGATGTATATGGTGGTTTAGATGCTAGCACGCTAACGGCTAATCAGCTTGATTACGCACAAAGCCACCTACGCATATTATCGGGCTTATATGGGCTTTTAAAGCCGCTTGATTTAATGCAAGCGTATCGCCTTGAAATGGGCACCAAGCTTGAAAACAGTCGTGGTAAAAACCTGTATGAGTTTTGGGGCAGTGTAATTGCCAATAAACTTAACGAGGTATTAAAAGCCGAGGACGCCCAATACTTAGTTAACCTTGCTTCAAACGAGTACTTTAAAGCGGTTGATAAAAAAGCCCTTAATGCACAAATAATTACTCCACACTTTAAAGACTGTAAAAATGGTCAATATAAAGTAATTAGTTTTTACGCTAAAAAAGCACGAGGCATGATGGCGCGTTACCTCATCGAAAATAAAGTAACTCAGCTAAGCCAGCTTAAAGAGTTTACAGTAGCGGGTTATTACTTTAGCGCCGAAGCAAGTGTGAAAGAGCTTGAGCCAGTATTTTTACGCGATGAACAAAGCTAAAACTTAAACCTTTACCTAATCTATAAAAGCCATGCACAGCATGGCTTTTTTAATACTGGCGCTATACTTGCAATTGATATGCGAATTCAAGATTGATTCTAATCACATTATAAATCAATAGGTGCAAGTTACATGTTTAGTATTCCCTCAATTAGCGACGCCGAAAAACTTATCGAAGAAAAGCTCGGAGGGTGGTTTGATGTCGTTATAAGCCATATTCCTAATTTTATTGTGGCAGTTATTATTGTCATTCTATTTTCTATGCTGGCTCGCTTTGCCGGTAACTTAATGAAAAATTTATTGCGCCGCTCCCTCGATTCAAAACAGATAGCTGATTTAATGGCTTCTATATTTAAAGTGCTGATATTAAGTGTAGGAGTGTTTATAGCACTGGATTTTATGGGCTTAAAAGGCACGGTAACGTCATTACTAGCTGGTGCCGGTATTGTTGGTTTAGCGATTGGTTTTGCATTTCAAGATATGACCGAAAACTTAATAGCAGGTATTGCTATGGGTATTCGTAAGCCATTTAAACCAGGTGATGTAATAAAAACTGATGATGTGTTTGGCTCTGTGCATTCAATAAACCTGCGTAATACACTAATAGAGAGCTTTTATGGGCAGCAAATACTAGTGCCTAATAAAATACTATTTAGAAATGTATTGCGAAACTACAGCACGCTAGGCGTTAGACGCATAGAAGTGTCGGTAAGAATTTCATTAACAGAAGACATAGAAAAAGCCGCAAACGTTATTGTGGATAAAATTAATCAATTTGAGTTTGTAATACGCCAAGATGAAACGGCCGTATACGCCGAGAGTTTTGGCGACAGTAGTATTAATTTATTATTGTGGTTTTGGATTAAATACCCTGGTGAGCCAGACTTTATGACAGTACGCCACAAAGGTGTTGTGGCAGTACAGCAAGCACTAAATGAGGCTGATATTCGTATTCCATTCCCAATACGTAGTTTAGATTTTGGGGTTAAAGATGGCGAAAACCTCGATGCAATAATAAGTAATAAAGTAAATACACAATCGTCAAAGCAAGAAGGAGCCGATGGCTCTACAATCAATAAAGAAGACTAGATAACCTGAACGCTGGTTAAATTATATTGCGTAAAAGTTACTTTTAACCAGCGCGCATTTACACAGTAATGTGCGCTGGTTTACTGATTAAACCAGCAACCAAGTTGCGGTGCCTAAAAAGGCAAATATACCTACTATATCGGTTACTGTAGTGAGTATTACACTGCCAGCAAGTGCAGGGTCTATTTTCATACGTTTAAGTATTATAGGAATACACGCACCCGCCACACCCGCAACAACTAAGTTCATAAACATTGCAAACGCCAGTACCGCGCCAAGCATTAAGTCCCATTGCCATAGGGCTATAACACTGGCAATTAAAACAGCCCATAAAATACCGTTTAATGCACCAATGGCGAGCTCTTTTATCATTACAAAACGTTGGTTAGTTTGGTTAATATGGCCCACTGCTATACCACGAATAACCAAGGTTAATGACTGGCTACCGGCCACCCCACCCATTGAGGGGACAATGCCGTTAAGCACGGCTAAAATAGGCAGTATTGCTAAAGTGCCTTCAAAAAAGCTGGCAACAAAAGCAGCTGCCAGAGCCGTTAATAAGTTAACACCTAGCCAAACAGAGCGTTTTTTTGAGCTTTTTAAAACCGGTGCAAAGGTATCTTCTTCATCATCAAGACCCGCTAAACCTAATAAGTGATGCTCTGCGTCTTCACGAATTACATCAACAATGTCATCGATAGTAACACGGCCAAGTAGCTGGGCGTTGTCGTCAACTACTGGGGCTGATATCCAGTTATGACGTTCAAATAACTGCGCCACTTCGCTTTCATCCATCGAAATAGGAATAGACTCACAGTCTTCATCCATTAGGTCGTGAACAATTTTTTCGGGCGAATTGGTTAGTAAGGTACTTAACGATAAAGCGCCTAAAAAACAGTTATGCTTATCGACAACGTAAAGGTCGTCGGTACCCTCAGGGAGTTCGCCGCGCAGACGAATGTAACGCAGTACCACATCTAGGGTTACATCAGGGCGAATGGTTACTGTATCTGTGTTCATCAGCGCGCCAGCAGAGCGTTCCTGATAGGAGAGTGCTTGCGTAGCACGTTCTCTATCTTGAATGTCCATGGCGCTAACCACGTCTTTATAAACCGTGTCAGGCAGGCTTCGCAGTACTTCACCTAAGTCATCGTGGCCCATGTCTTCAGTGGCAGCAGCAATGTGCTTAGGTTCCATTTGGGCAATAATGCCTAAACGTACATCTTCAGAGAGTTCTTCAAGGACATCACCTTGTACATCTGGATCAACTAATTGCCAGAGCAGGCGGCGAACTTTATGTGGTGATGATTCTAGTAAAAGTGCGGTATCACAAGGAGCTGTTTTTGCCAGCATGCGCCTAACTTGAACAAACTGACCACTATTGAGTGACTTGGTCACTTGTTGTAATTGTTGTAGTGGGTAGTCTTGTTCGAAAGTTTCGGGCATTGGCGTCCTTAATTTATTTTTATAACGTTAGGGAAGAAGTTAGTCATTAACTTCGTTCAGTTTATCTTACTTTTTTTAGCCAAACTAGCTTAAGGTTTCACTAACCCTATATTTTAGCTCGTTTACTTGGTTTAAATAAAGTGCCTACTATTCATGTTCGTTAAAGCGCTGCGCTATTAATTGGCCAACGGCATGTAAAGCATGCTCAGCATCGGGTCCTTCGCACACTACTTTTACTTCTTTACCTTGGCTGCTTTCTAGTAACATTAAAGCCAGTACGCTATCGCCAGCGGCTTCTTTTTCATCTTGAAATAAAGTAATAGATGCGTCAAATTGTACCGCTAATTGTGCTAATACGGTAGCGGCTCTAGCATGCAGACCAAGTTTGTTTTTTATTAAAAACGTATTTTCTAAGCGCATAAGATACTCTACTTAAGCTGAACAGATGATTATTTAAATTGAATTATTTTTCTTGCTCGCGATGGCGAATTTTTACATTAGGGTGAGACATAGCAAAGCTTTCACCAATTGTTTGCGCTAAATAAACTGAGCGGTGCTGACCACCAGTACAACCAATAGCAATGGTTAAATAACTGCGATTATTACGCTCTAGGTGTGGTAACCACGTTTGTACAAAGGTTTGAATTTGCCAAGTGAATTTTTGCACAATACTATGACTAGCTAAATAATCTTTTACTGGTTGATCTAATCCAGTTAAAGGCTTGAGCTCCGGTTCCCAGTGTGGGTTTGGTAAAAAACGCGCATCAAAAACATAATCAGCACCTTTGGGAATACCATGCTTAAAGCCAAACGACTCAAAGGTAATGATAAGCTGTTTGTCTTTTTTACCGAGTATGGTTTCACGCATAGATTCAGCAAGTTGATGCACACTTAAATCGGTTGTATCAATGACATGATCAGCCCGCGTTACGAGTACATCGAGTAATTCTTTTTCTTTTTTTATTGCTAAATCTAGCGGTAGCGAATCAATCGAAAGCGGGTGCAAACGACGTGTTTCTGAATAACGGCGGATTAACGTTTGATCGTCGCTATCTAAATAAAATAACGTTGGTTTAGCAAAGTCGGGCAAGTACTCAAGGATATCGTTAAACTGCTGCTGGTCTTTAGGCAGGTTACGCACGTCTATACTAACGGCTATTTTATCGTAGTTATCAGAGACACTGCGCACTAATGAAGGCAGCAAATTTACCGGAATATTATCTACACAATAGTAACCTAAATCTTCTACAACACGTAAAGCAACTGACTTACCAGAACCTGAACGGCCACTTATAATAATTAATTCCATTTACCACCCCTTTATTAGTAACTAGGATTGATCCAAAATAACTTGGTATAACGCTTCATCAGACTTTGCCGCACGCAATTGCTTACAAAACTCTTTATCGTTTAGTTTATCAGCTATTGTGGCTAGTGTTTTCAAGTGCTGCTGGTTATCGCCATCGGGCACTATAAGCGCAACAAAAATATCAACTGGACGATTATCAATTGCATCAAAATTAATAGCGGTTTCGCTTATTAAAATTAAGGCAAGAGGCTCTTGTGCCCCGCTCATACGGCCATGTGGAATTGCTATTCCTCGGCCAATACCGGTACTACCTAGCTTTTCTCTTGCCAATAAAGCAGTGAGAATATCTTGCTGAGGTAAATACGGCATTTTTTTATGCGCGAGTTCACTGATGAATTCTAAAATTCTTTTTTTACTATTAAAAAGGACCACAGCTTTGCTGCAGTCCTGGCATATAAGTGAGCTTAATTTCATAGTGTTAGTGTCGAGCAAACTTCTCTTTGTGTTTAATTACTTGACGATCGAGTTTGTCAATCAACGAGTCAATGGCAGCGTACATATCTTGGTGTTCGGTCGATGCAAATAGCTCAGCGCCACTTACAAAAATTGTTGCTTCAGCTTTTTGACTTAATTTTTCTACATCGAGAATAACATGCACATTAGTTATGTGATCTGAGTGTCTTTGCAGCTTTGCAAATTTATTATTTACATAGTCTCTTAATGAGTCTGTAATGTCTACATGACGACCAGTTAAGTTTAGTTGCATCAGCATTTTCCTCTTTGTTGTACGTCTTAAATCAAGCTTTTACGTTGATTCGACGGGGGAATAGCCAGAGATTCGCGATATTTTGCAATTGTCCGTCTAGCTACTTTAATTCCTTGCTCAGCCAATATATCTGCAATCTTGCTATCACTCAATGGTTTGGCTAAGTTTTCTGCAGCTATCAACTTTTTAATCAGGGCACGTATGGCAGTTGATGAACATTCGCCACCATTTTCGGTGCTTACATGGCTTGAAAAAAAGTACTTAAGCTCAAAAATGCCACGTGGAGTGTGCATATATTTTTGCGTAGTGACCCGTGAAATAGTCGACTCGTGCATTTCAACTATTTCGGCAACATCGTTTAATACCATAGGTTTCATGGCTTCTGGGCCATGTTCAAAAAACGCTTGTTGCTGCTTAACAATACAATTAGTTACTTTCAGGAGTGTTTCGTTTCTACTTTCTAGGCTTTTAATAAACCATTTAGCTTCTTGTAAGTGCGAGCGAATAAATTGGCTGTCACCGCTGGATTTTACTGTACGAGACATAGCCGCATATTGGCTGTTAACACGTATTTTTGGCATGCTATCTGGGTTTAGCTCTACCACCCAGCGGCCTTTTATTTTTTTAACAGACACGTCAGGTATAACGTATTCAGACTCTTCTCTGACAATAGTATCCGCAGGCTTAGGATTAAGCGTATGAATAAGTGTCATTATTTCTTTAAGCTCTTCTTCTTTGAGCTTAGTTTTTTTCATTAACGTACGATAGTCGCGAGCAGCGAGTAAATCGATATGATCAGTTAACACCATTTTTGTTTCGTTAATATAAGGGGTGTCTTTATCAAATTGATTTAATTGAATGCATAAGCATTCTTGCAAGCTGCGAGCTGCAATACCAACAGGATCAAATAATTGAATGCGCTTTAGCACTGCTTCTATTTCATCTAGTTCTACTTCGTGTTCGTCGTCAGTTTCTTGGTTAAAGCTTGCTAAAAGGTCTTCGCAACTGAGGGTTAAAATACCAGAGTCATCTACGGCTTCAACGATAGCTATGGCAATAGCTTCGTCGGTAGGGCTAAAAGGGGTGAGCTGTAATTGCCACATTAAGTATTCATGCAGGGTTTCGGTTGATGCACCTTGATAAATAGATTCATCTTCAGGCATTGGCCCTGATGAAGAGGCAGGCGCTGCGCTCATATATTCATCCCATGATACATCCATGGCCATGTCGTCGCTTATGGTGTCTTTATTTAGTGCTTCGCCGCTATCTTGCTCATACTCGCTTGGGGTGTCGTCAGCAGAGGCGCTAACAGTAATGTCATCTGCTTTTTGCTCGTTTTTACCTGCTGATTCTTCCGTGTAATCTTGTTCATCAACTTCAAGTAATGGGTTGCTATCAAGTGCTTCTTGTATTTCTTGCTGGAGATCCAAGGTACTAAGCTGCAATAAGCGAATAGCCTGTTGCAGTTGCGGAGTCATTGTAAGTTGCTGGCCCATGCGCAGCTGTAATGATTGCCTCATTTATCTCTAACAATCCTTATAAATTGATATGATTAATCTTAGCAGATGCTTATAGTAATAACATAAATATTACAGTTTGAACTGCTCGCCTAAATAAACATCACGTACTGTTTTATCGTTTAATACAAATTCAGGAGTACCAGATGCAATTAGCTCCCCATGAGAAACAATGTAGGCTTTTTCACAAACATCAAGGGTTTCCCTTACATTGTGGTCGGTAATTAGTACGCCAATACCACGATTTTTAAGGTGTTCTATAATTTTTTTAATATCGAGTACTGAAATAGGATCCACGCCAGCAAAGGGCTCATCAAGCAATATAAATTTAGGATCTGCAGCTAAAGCACGTGCTATTTCTACGCGGCGACGTTCACCACCAGATAGCGCCATACCTAAGCTGTCGCGAATATGTTGCAGGCTAAATTCGTCCAATAAACTATTTAGGGTTTCTTCCCTGGCTTGTTTATTTAGTTGCTTACGCGTTTCTAAAATAGCCATTAAATTTTGATACACAGTGAGCTTTCTAAAAATAGAAGATTCTTGTGGTAAATAACCAATACCTAAACGAGCACGGCTGTGCATAGGAAGTAAGGTAATATCGTTATCATCAATTAATATTTTACCTTTGTCGCTATGAACTAAGCCTACAATCATGTAAAAGGTAGTGGTTTTACCTGCGCCATTTGGGCCAAGTAAACCAACAATGCTGCCAGCTTTTACTTCAAGTCCTACATTTTTAACAACTTCACGGCCTTTATAGCTTTTTGCTAATAGCTCTGCTTTTAATGTACTCATGGCTGACCTTTATTGAGTTTTTGTTCTTTTTTTACGTCTACAGGCACTAAAATAGTGTGTACCCGATCAGTTGAGTTTTCATCTTTTTCAGCGCTTATAAGCTGTTGCTCTATATCGTAGGTGATGCTTTTAGCCGTAATTTTTTGCCCAGCTTGAGAAATGTTTGCATCTCCTACCAGGGTTAAAAAACGTTTCGCTACATCGTAACGTACTTCGTTAGCGCTGGCGCTCATGACAGTGCCATCTGCTTGCTTTTCTTCAAAATATGCAGGGCTGCCCGTGGCAATTAATAGTTGTTTATTACCGCCAAGTTCGTCGCGCTTATGTACTTCTAAACGATCGGCGGTGATACGACGATTACCGTGAATTATCTCGACGTTTTTCTCAAAAATACCAACGTTTTCTTTTAGTTGGCCTTCTTGGCGGTCAGCACTAATAGAAATTTGATTAGCTAATGGGGAAGTACTTTGCTCTGCCGCATTACTATTAAATACAAGTATAAGCGATGGAATAATAAGTATTTTTGCAAGGTTATTGGTCATAATATAGTGTTCGCGTATGGTTAATTAGTTTTATCACCTCGGTTGTTAAATTGGCTTCAAGGCCTTTACCGGTGATCTTTAAATTCGGTCCAGTTATAATAACGGGCTGTTCGCTGCGCATAGTGAGTAGCATTATATCTACTTGAATATTGTCGGCGGTAATTTTGTCTATCATTGCGCCATCAATTAAGTTTTGGGCAGTTACATTACCCTCTAAAATTAATTGTCTTTCATCGTAAAGTGTTGCTTCATCAGCATTGATACGCCACGTTTTTTGTCTGTCGTCGTACAATATGAAAGTAGGTTTTTCGAATAAGGTAAATCCTAGCTGCTCGTAAAGCTCCGTTTTAACCGCAGTTACTTTATGGCTAATTTCACCGTTTTCGTCAAAAGCTGTTTGTTTTAGCTCAATGGCGGTGTAATCGGGTTTAGCTATTACTTCTGAGTCGGCTTTAGCAACCGTATTTACCTGAGTAAAATAAGGGTACCAAAGCCAAACCATACAGGTGATGAATAAAACGCTTAAGACTATGCGCGCTATATTCATGAACTGGTGCCTTGGCTAGTTAATGGTTTATTGTTTTCAAGCATAAGTAAGTCGGTTAGCTCTCTTACTGCACCAAAACCACCCGGCATTTGCGTAGTGTAATGTGCTAAGCGTTTAATTAGTGGGTGCGCGTCGTTTACTGCGACTGCAAAGCCAACTAACTCCATAACAGGCATATCTGGGCCATCATCACCAATATAAGCAATTTGCTCATCGCTCAAATTAAGCTTGTTTTTAAGCTCTTGGTAGGCAATAAGCTTGTTTTCTTGACCTTGATAAATATGCTGCACGGTTAAGCTGGTCATACGTTGTTGTACTATTTGCGAGTGCCTGCCGGTAATAACCGCTACTTCAAAGCCGCTGTTAATAAGTGCTTTAATACCAAAGCCATCTTTTGTATTAAATGCTTTTAGCTCTTCACCTTGGTTGCCAAGATAAATTCGGCCATCAGAAAATACGCCATCAATGTCGCATATAAGTAGTTTTACTTTTTTTGCGCGCGCTTTAGCGTCATCACTTAGCGCTTGATAGAGTTCTTCAAATTGCATTTATAATACTCCTGCTTTAAGTAGGTCTTGCATATTGAGTGCCCCAATAGGCTGATTATGCTCATTAATAATAATTAAGCCATTAATGCGTTTATGTTCCATAATATTAAGCGCTTGCGCAGCAAGCATATCTTGGGTTGCCGTGGTACACGATTTAGTCATTACTGCATCTATTGACGTGGTATGAATATCAACGCGTTGCTCTAAAATACGGCGTAAATCACCATCGGTAAATAACCCAGCGAGTTGCTGATTATCGTCAACTATGGCGGTCATACCTAAGCCTTTAGCTGTCATTTCAATCAGCGCATCTTTAATAGTTTGCGAAGTAGTTATAATAGGCGTATTTACACCGCTGTGCATAACATCTTTTAAGGTGAGCAGTAATCGCTTCCCTAAACTGCCACCGGGATGCGATAGTGCAAAGTCATCGGCAGTAAATCCGCGTGCTTCTAACAGTGCTACCGCCATTGCATCGCCCATAGCGAGTGTTGCCGTGGTACTGGCTGTTGGTGCTAAGCCTAATGAGCAGGCTTCTTTTTCTACTTTAATGCATACATGCACGTTAGCAAGTGTGGCCATGGTTGATTGTGTATTTCCTGTCATGGAAATAATTTTTGCACCAAGGCGTTTTAACACTGGAATAATATTAAGTACTTCACTGGTTTCGCCTGAGTTAGAAATAAGCATAACGACATCGTTTTTAGTGATCATGCCCAAATCGCCGTGGCTGGCTTCGCCTGGGTGCACAAAAAAAGCAGGGCTACCAGTGCTTGCTAAAGTTGCCGCAATTTTATGGCCAATATGCCCCGACTTACCCATACCAATAATTATAATACGGCCACTGCAGTCATACATAAGCTGACATGCCTGATGAAAATTATCATCTACATATTGTTTTATATCAAAAAGTGCTTGGCGCTCGATATCAAGAACACGTAGCCCTTGCTCGATAAAACTTAGCTTGGTCATAGACAACTCTTACCCTATTTGACTAAAGATGTAACCTTGGTAAATCAAAAATGCGCTTAGCAGTAAACCACCTTCTACTCTATTGATACGCTGTGCGCCTCTAAAGTTCAATGACATAACAATAAGTGCCAAGGTTGCTGCAATCATAATCAGTACATCACGATTAGCAATAGAAGGGTCGATTATCGATGGATTGATAATACCGGCAAGTGGTAACACGGCTAAAATATTAAAAATATTTGAGCCCACAATATTACCCAGTGCTAGGTCATCTTCATTTTTAAGCACACCTGCAACAGACGCTGCCAGTTCTGGTAAACTGGTGCCAATAGCAATAATAGTTAAGCCAATTACCAAGTCACTTAAGCCAAAGAATTTTGCAATATCGACAGCTGAGCCAACTAAAAAGTGAGAACTAACAGGAAGTAATATCAAGCCTACAATGAGCCAAAAAACTGCCTTTTTAGTGGGAACGTTATCGGGTACTTCATCGCAGGCTTCGTTTACAAATGGATCGTTATTATTTTTAGCTCTTAGGGAGATAATAATAAGTCCAAAAATAAATACAACAAAACCAATAAGTAGGGCAATTGCTTCTGGGTATGAAAAATAGTTATCTGAAAAAATATACCAAGTAGCTAACGAAATAATTAATACCAAAGGTATTTCACGTTTTAAGGTGCTTGATGAAACAGACAACGGGCGCAATAAAGCGGTAATACCCAGTACTAATAAAATATTGGTTATGTTTGAGCCAACGGCATTGCCTATGGCAGTATCGGTTTTACCGGCTAAAGCGGCAGAAGCCGAAACCATCATTTCAGGCGCTGATGAACCCATTGCAACAACGGTTAACCCTACAATTAAAGTAGGCACACCAAAGTTTTTCGCCAGTGCTGCGGCGCCATAAACGAACTTGTCTGCGCTCCAAACTAGGCCAGCAAGACCAAAAATTAAAATAACAAATGAGGTAACCATTGTATTGAACCAGTTATTGAAAATACATATTGCACGAATAGTAACAAAAGCCAATCTGAAAGTATAAATAAAACAGTGGCGAAGAGAGCGGTTAATCACTTATTTTATAAATATTTAGGGTATGCTATGCAAAGGTTTAAGCCAAGGTTAAGGTGGTTTGAGCGAGCCTTATAACTGTTTTGGCAATTACATTACAAAATCTTACGAATTGTTTTTTCCATCTTGGTCGAAAAAGCCTTAAAATAGGAATACGAGTGAATATTGTTATGGAGAGCGACTTGTCGCAATCAATAGTAGAAGTCAAGGATGTTTGCTTTTCAAGGGGCGATAGAATCATATATAAAAATATGAGTTTTAGTGTTCCTAAAGGTAAAATCACTGCCATTATGGGGCCAAGCGGCATTGGTAAAACTACCATGCTGCGTTTAATTGGCGGTCAACTAAAGCCTGACTCTGGTGATATTTTATTTGAAGGCAGTAGCATTCCAAAAATGTCACGTAAAGCCCTATATGAAGCGCGTACCAAAATGAGTATGCTTTTTCAAAGTGGTGCATTATTTACTGACATGTCGGTATTCGATAATATAGCTTTTCCGATTCGAGAGCACACTAAGCTAAGTGAAGACCTTATTCGTTTAGTGGTATTAATGAAGTTACAAGCTGTGGGTTTACGAGGCGCTAAAGATTTAATGCCGTCGGAGTTGTCAGGTGGTATGGCTCGCCGTGCAGCTTTAGCCCGCTCTATAGCACTTGACCCTGAATTAATTATGTATGATGAGCCATTTGCAGGCCAAGACCCTATTTCTATGGGAGTACTGGTAAAGCTTATAAAGTCACTCAATGAAGTGCTTGGTTTATCGTCTTTAATCGTGACCCATGATGTGAACGAAGTCATGAGCATTGCCGATCACGTTATAATAATTGCCGATCAAGGTGTTATTGGCAGTGGATCGCCAGAACAAATGCGTCAACATGAATCTCCTTTGGTACAGCAGTTCTTAAAAGGCTTATCGGATGGTCCTGTGCCATTTCATTTCCCGGCACAAATATATGCAGATGAGTTGCTTGGAGAGAATAAATGATGTTGAATTTTCTGCAAAAAATAGGGCATAAAACACTAGGTCGTTTTGCAGCGCTAGGGCGCTCAGCGAACATGTTATTTGGTGCACTTGTGCACATACCTAACTTTAAAAAAGGCACCCCCTTACTCATTCGCCAGCTTTATATGGTGGGCTCACAATCGTTGCTCATTATTGTGGTGTCGGGGTTGTTTATTGGCATGGTATTAGCGCTGCAAGGCTATACAGTGTTGGTTGGTTATGGTGCAGAGGATAGCTTAGGCCCTTTAGTTGCGCTGAGTTTGCTCAGAGAACTAGGCCCTGTGGTTACTGCATTGCTATTTGCTGGGCGGGCGGGCAGTGCGCTCACCGCTGAAATTGGTTTAATGAAAGCAACCGAGCAATTGTCATCACTCGAAATGATGGCCATTGATCCATTGAAACGTATAATTGCACCGCGTTTTTGGGCTGGTTTAATAAGTATGCCGTTGTTAGCATTAATATTTTCGGCAGTGGCTATTATTGGTGCCCATTTAGTCGGCGTTGATTGGCTAGGCGTTGATACCGGAAGCTTTTGGTCAATTATGCAATCACAAGTTTCGTTTCAGCAAGACATACTCAATGGCATAATTAAAAGCGTTGTATTTGCTATTGTAGTGACCTGGATCGCCCTTTATAAAGGATATGATTGTGTACCAACTTCTGAGGGGATCAGTAAAGCAACCACAGAAACCGTGGTGCACTCATCTTTAGCAGTGTTAGGGTTTGACTTTCTTTTGACAGCGGTAATGTTTACCAACTAGTAGGGTATAGATAATGAATTCACGGAAATTAGAGATTTTAGTTGGTTTTTTTGTCGCATTAGGCATTTTAGCATTTGCTATGCTTGCGCTTAAAGTGGCCAACACTGGTATTAGTGGCTCAGGTGACACATACACACTTAATGCTAAATTTGAAAACATAGGCTCATTAAAGCCCCGTGCACCCATTAAAGTGGGCGGTGTGGTTATTGGTCGGGTAGAATCTATTTATGTTCATCCGCAAGAATTTTTACCAGTTGTTAATATGACCATTGATGCACAGTATTTATGTCGTTTTTCAGACACTAGCTCAATCTCTATTTTAACGTCAGGCATTTTAGGTGAGCAGTACTTAGGGATTAATCCTGTTATTGCACCAGAATCTGCAGAGCAGCGTTGTTTAGGTTTAACTGTGGTACATAACGAACAAGATCAAGCAATTGATGATTTATTTGGCGTAGAAAGTAAAGCGCTAGGTGACGGTGGATCTATTACCGATACTAAGTCTGCCTTAGTGCTAGAAGAGTTAATTGGGCAGTTTTTATTCAACCAAGGTAGTGAGTAATTATTATGTTGAAAAAGTTTTTAGTTATTGCAGCGCTTAGTACCCTAACGTTTGCACAGGTAGTTAAAGCTGCCGATGTTAAACTAACAGATCCTAACAAAATGGTACGTCAAGTGGCAGATAATACCTTTGAGCGGATCACAAAAGATCAGCCATTAATTATTAAAAATAATGAGCATTTTCGTGTCATTGTTGAAGAAGAATTAATGCCCTACATTGACTACAAATATGCGGCACTGCGAGTGTTAGGCAGCGAAGTATCAAAAGTGCGTGCAATAACCGATGAGGCTGAAAAGGCGCGCGCAATTAAAGATATTCAGCGCTTTATTGTAGTATTTAGAGAGTACCTAGTAGCAACGTATGCAGGTGTTTTTACCCAATACACCAACCAACAAGTCGAGTTTGGCGCATCACAACCTTTTAAAGGTAAAGATGTGGTGGTAGTAAAAACCAAGATCATTGAAGCGGGTAAACCCGATATTAAAATTGACTTTAAAGTGCGTGAAGACAGAAGTGGTGAATGGCGTGCTTACGATATGATTGCAGAAGGTATTAGCTTACTAGATGCAAAGCAAAGTGAGCTACAAGGCATGTTACGCCAACAAGGTATTGACCACGTAAGTAACCTTTTAGAGCAAAAGAGCCAACTGCCAGTACAGTTTAGAGGCAGCGACACCAATGACTAAGTTGGTGATAAGCCAAGTTGATGAGCAACATTTTCGAGTCAGTGGTGAGCTTACTCGAAGTTCAATTGGCGATGAAAAAGGCCTGGGCAGTCAGGCAATAACCAAGCATAAAATCTGCTACTTTGACCTTAGTGACGTATCTAGGGTTGACACAGCAGGCTTAGCTTGGTTAATTCACACTTTTGCGCAGTACAAGCAACAAGGCATTCGCCTTGAGTTGCAAAATCCACCTGAACAATTGCAAAATTTAATGCAATTGGGTCAAGTTACAACCCTATTTGAGTGAGAGTTATGGAAACTAGCCAAGTCGAAATATTATTACGCGATGAACTTCAATTAGCAGAAGTACATGTTAAAGCCAATGGTAGCCATTATGAAGTAATAGCTGTTGGCGAATGCTTTGACGGTTTAAGCCGAGTGAAAAAGCAACAGCTAGTTTATGGACCATTAATGAATACTATTTCAGATGGCACCATTCACGCAGTATCAATTCGCGCTTTTACTCCTGTAGAGTGGAAACGCGAACAAAAATTTATTTTACCGCAATAAAAAAGGCCCCTACATGGATCAATTTGTAATTCAAGGTGGCACTTCGCTTGCGGGTGAAGTTACTATCTCTGGCGCTAAAAATGCGGCACTTCCTATTTTATTTGCCGCATTATTAGCCGATGGTAAAAGTACGTTTACTAATGTACCGCGCTTGCGTGACATAGTTACCACCGAAGCGTTATTAAAAACCTTAGGTGCGAGTGTTAATTGGCAAGGCGACACGCTTGTGATTGACGGCGCAACAGTGGATAAAACACTTGCTCCGTATGACCTAGTTAAGCAAATGCGTGCATCGGTACTGACACTCGGGCCTTTAGTGGCGCGTTTTGGTGAAGCACAAGTGTCACTCCCTGGTGGCTGCGCTATTGGGGCTCGACCTGTGGATATTCATATTCAAGGCTTAGAGCGCATGGGCGCACAAATCAACGTAGAAAACGGCTATATTAATGCCAAAGTAAATGGTCGCTTAAAAGGCGCTGAAATCTTTATGGAGATGGTTAGCGTTGGCGCTACTGAAAACCTAATGATGGCCGCGACCTTAGCCGATGGCAAAACTGTGCTTGAAAATGCAGCTTGTGAGCCAGAAATAACAGACTTGGCTAATTGCTTAATTGCTATGGGCGCTAAAATTACGGGTGCGGGTACAAACCGTATTGAAATTGAAGGCGTTGAGCGTTTAGCGGGTTGTGAGCACCGTATTTTACCAGATCGTATTGAAACAGGTACTTTTTTAGTTGCTGCTGCTATGGCCGGTGGCGAAGTGCTGTGTAAGATGACCGATTTTCATTCACTTGAGCCGGTAATTGAAAAGCTACGTGCAACCAATGCATTGTTAGAAGTACATGACAACAGCATTTATTTAGATATGCGCGGCAGAGAATTAAAAGCCGTTAATATTAAAACAGCTCCGCATCCTGGTTTTCCTACCGATATGCAGGCGCAGTTTACCGCATTAAATGTAGTGGCTAATGGTAGTGCCACCATTACCGAAACTATTTTTGAAAACCGCTTTATGCATGTACCTGAGCTACAACGTATGGGCGCAAATATTCGCTTAGAAGGCAACACAGCTATTTGTGGTGATACAAAAACTCTTAGCGGTGCCCAAGTTATGGCAACCGACCTACGTGCATCAGCCAGTTTAATTTTAACCGGTATAGTGGCGCAAGGTGAAACGATAGTTGATCGTATTTATCATGTTGATAGAGGTTATGAGCGCATTGAAGATAAGCTCAGCGCGTTAGGTGCTAATATTAAACGTAGAAGTAGTTAAATAACTATTTAGTTAGTTAAGGTATTTTTAAAGGCCGGATAAGCTAATTTGCTATCCGGCCTTTTTATTAAAGCTTAGTTTCAAGCTCTGCAACCGTCACCATTATTTTTTCTATTTTACCATTGCGGTACAGCTCAAATTCTATTTCTTTACCGGGTTCGGTATTGCCTATTTTTTCTAACACTTTTTGTGGGTTTGCTACCGAAAGTCCTGCTATTTCAATTACAATATCTTGCTCTTCAATACCGGCCTGCCAAGCTGGGCCTAGTGGATCTAAGTTAGTAATACGCATACCTGCCACGGGCGTTAGGCTGTCGTTTACTTCTTTGCCTGTGCTATCTACAGCTGTCCCCTCAAAGCCTAAGTAGCCACGAACCACTCGGCCATGGCGAATTAGTTTTGCCATAACCTCTTTTACTAAAGAGTAAGGAACCGCAAAAAATATTCCCTGTATGTTTAAGTTTTCGCGAGTTTTAAATTGCGCAGAAGTAATACCGACTAAATCACCATTGGAATTAACTAATGCACCGCCCGAATTGCCTACATTAATGGCTGCGTCCATTTGCAATAAATTATTATAAGGACTGTCGGTGATTTTTTGTTTGCCGGTGGCGCTAATAATGCCTTGGGTAATGGTTTGCCCTAAATTTAAAGGGTTACCAATGGCCAGTACAATGTCGCCAACACTTGATGAGTAGTCATCGTTAACAGGAATAACAGGTAAGTGATCGGCATTAATTTTTAAGAGCGCAAGGTCAGTAATAGTATCAAAACCAATAAGCTGTACATCAAAAAAGCGTCGGCCATCGGTTAATATAACCAGTATTTGGTCGGCATTATTAATCACATGATAATTGGTAAGAATATAGCCATCTTGCGACATGATCACGCCCGAACCTAGTTCTTGTACGGTGTTTTGTCGTTTATAGCGTGGTTCTTTAGAAATACTTTCTGAAAAAACGGTGACTACCGAAGGAGCCGCACGCTTAACCGCATCTGAAAAGCTTAAATGGTTGCTACTCATAGCACTGGGCAGTGGCACATTAGGCAGCAATGCAGTGCGCATATTAGGACTAAAAAAAACCACTAAAAAAGCAATACCTAGGCCTGCAAATAGAGGAGGGAGTATAAATTTTAAGATTTTTAGCACAAGATTCTTATTGTTAGTGAGCAATCTCTTTATGATGGCCAAAAAAAATAACAGCGGCAAGTGCCGCTGTTACTTTTATTGCATTTTAACGGTTATAAATTATTGAATGAGTACAAATATAGACTCACGACCGCGTTTTACCCCTAATACAATGTTGCCTTTGATGTTTTCAATGATCTGGTTCATATCATTTATGCTTTCTACGCGCTGGCGATTTACTTGCACAATAATATCACCTTCTTCAAGACCAACACGCGCTGCAGGAGAGCGCGGATCTACCGTACTAACTTCAATACCCTTAGCGTTATTTTTCTTAACGTTTTCTAATGTGGCACCTTGAAATGCAGGGTGTAATTCTTCGCCTGTTGCGGTAATACCAGATGCGCCATCTAGGGTTACTTTAACGGTTTTTATCTTACCATCGCGGTAAATACCTAATTTAACGTCTCGGCCTTCACCTAGGGTTGCTATTTTACTGCGTAATTCATGAAAGCCGCTAATATCACTACCATTAATGCTAATAATAACATCGCCTGCTTGTATGCCCGCTTTGCTGGCTGCAGTGTTATCCATTACTTGCATAACATACGCGCCCTGTTTTACGTCAAGCTGCTGTGCTTTGGCAAGCCCAGCATCGAGAGGGCGACCTGATATTCCTAGCGAGCCACGGCGAACTTCACCGTGTTCAATAATTTGATCAACTAAGTTTTTCATCATATTAGAAGGAATAGCAAAGCCAATACCTACGTTACCGCCAGATGCGCCTAAAATTGCGGTGTTAATTCCAATTAGCTCGCCATTTAAATTAACTAATGCACCACCAGAGTTACCTTGGTTAATAGCGGCATCGGTTTGAATGAAATCTTCGTAACCTTCAATATTTAAGCCACTGCGACCAAGTGCGCTTACTATGCCAGATGTAACCGTATGGCTTAAACCAAATGGGTTACCAATGGCAACAGCAAAGTCGCCCACCCGTAAATTATCAGAGTTAGCTAGCTTTACTGCGGTTAAATCATCTGCATCTATTTGTAATAAGGCGATATCAGACTCTTTATCAGTGCCAATTTTGGTTGCCTCAAACTCTCGGCCGTCTTCAAGGGTGACTATCATTTTTTCGGCGTCTTGGATCACATGGTTGTTAGTGACCACATAACCTTTCTTAGCACCAATAATAACCCCTGAGCCTAACCCGCTAAATTGACGTTTTTGACTGCGAGGTTGTGGGTTACCAAAAAAGAACTCCAGCGGATCGGCGCGGCGACGTATTTCTTTTGAGCCCGACACCTGGATACTGACAACACCAGGGGTTATTTGCTCTAACATAGGCGCAAGTGTTGGTAATTGTTGGCCATTTACTGCAATCGGCATTTTTGCGTAAGACGTAACCGGGCTCAATAATAGGCTAGTAGACAAAATAGCTGCGCTGATAAGTGATAATTTCATTTTCATAGTCAGGGTTTACTCCACTTAGGATAAGCGAAAACAAAAAGGGCTACTTTAAAAGCAGCCCTTTTCGGTTTATTTAGGGCCTGTTGACCTTTCAGGATTGTAATTTGTTCTATCTAGAGGGGGTTTAATCGCGGCGCGAGATTTGTAACCTAGTGGGCTAAGTAAAAACCGAGCAACAATGAGTAAATTCCCCCTAGGACGAACCCAAGGGCAGCGCATGTTTGTTATTTATGCTGCGTTATCGCCTGTTTATGTGAAATAACCACATGGCACAGGCTCTGCCTTGCCTAAAAATCAAACATACTGCTGCAAATTCAACCTCGAAAGAAAAACAGGCCCTTTAAAACAACAAAGCTGTTATATCTAAAGACTATGGGGTTGAAAAAAAGTTCATCAAGATGCTGTTGAAGATTTTGCTTCGCCAGCAAACAAACCAGACTCACCCGATACGTAATCAGCCGGCTGTGCATCGGCGTTAGAGCGATCTGAGCGGCGCTCTTTAAGTGAAGCTTGTAACTGCTCAGTCATCTCTTTAGAGAAAAAAGGTTCAGCAGGTGCTTTATTTCTGTCCTCTAGTAACAACTGATTAGTTTCTTCAACATGGCTAAGTAACTGATCGTAATTGTCTTTCATTTTAGTTACTAACTTACCAGTATTTGCTAAGTGATCAGCTACATCTTGTCGATATTGCTCTAGCGTATTTTTCGCTTGTTCAACCTGCTCTTCTAATTCATCATGCTTGAACTGTTTTTTAGTGACAAATGCACCGATGAAAAATGCGGCTATAGCAACAATAATAACTAAACCGACCCATGTAAATGTACCCATAAATATCACCTCTTTGGGAAAATAACTAACGAATATCTTAAATCAAACTAAGTCTAATATACCCTGACTAATGATGCGTGTTAATATGCTTTGTAAATTAAACTGCGTTTTAACTGTAAATAGATATGACTCCTTGGCAAACATACCAGCAAGACCTCAAGCGTGATGACTTTGTATACGACGCAGCACAAGAAAATGCTGTACGTCATTTACAGCGCTTATATGATGATTTAACTCAAGCAAAACCGCAACCTACCGGTTTTTTTGCAAAGCTATTTAATAAAACAGAGCCTGCACCTATAAAAGGTTTGTATTTTTGGGGCGGAGTAGGGCGTGGTAAAACGTATTTAGTTGATACCTTTTATGAAGCACTACCGGGGCAGCGTAAAATGCGCGTGCATTTTCACCGCTTTATGCACCGAGTACATGACGAGCTTAAAAAATTAAATAAAAAAGAAAACCCACTAGAAATAGTAGCTGATATTTTTAAAGCCGAAACCGATATAATTTGTTTTGATGAATTTTACGTTCAAGACATTACCGATGCTATGTTACTCGGTGGCTTAATGGAAGCACTGTTTGCTCGTGGCATAGTGTTAGTTGCTACGTCGAATATTATTCCCGATGAGTTGTATCGAAATGGCTTACAGCGCGCGCGCTTTTTGCCCGCGATTGCGCTTGTTAATGCAAATACAGAAATAGTAAATGTCGATTCGGGCATAGATTACAGATTAAGAACTTTAGAGCAGGCAGAGATATTTCACAGCCCACTCGATGAGCAAGCCGATAAAAATCTATTTGAATACTTTGATAAGTTATCACACGAACAGGGTAAATCTAATACCGCCATTGAAATTGAAGGGCGCATGATTAAAACCCGTAAAGTATCTGATTGTGTTGTAATGTTTGAGTTTAGCGAATTATGTGAAACCGCGCGTAGCCAAGTAGATTACATGGAAATTAGCCGTTTATATAACACAGTTATTTTGTCTAACGTAAAACAATTTGGGCAAGTGAATGACGACGCAGCAAGACGCTTTATTGCATTAGTAGATGAATTTTACGAACGCCACGTGACTTTAATAATTTCGGCAGAAAAACCCATTACAGAGCTCTATACTCAAGGTAATTTAAGCTTTGAGTTTAAACGCTGCATAAGTCGCTTACAAGAAATGCAGTCGCTAGAGTATTTAGCGAAAGAGCATTTAGCATAAAAGTTAGCGCCTTAGGGCTAATTTATTCTTTGAGGAAGGGGCTCAATGCTAGAGCCCAATACACAGCGAAGGTCTTTTTAATATAAAGTGCCTAGCAGTTAAAAAATTTGTGGAAAAAACAACCCGCCGGTAGTAATGCAATAAAAGTGCTGATATACTCCCGCTCCTGCCACGTTGCGTTCTATGCCTTCATATAGTCTAGCCACTTGTGAGCGGCGCAAAAGTCTAAAACTCGAAGGGGTTATAGCAAACTTAGAGCAGTAGTTAATATTAACTACTTGTGGTTTTAATTGAAAAACATTGGATTTTTATAAATGAAAACGTTTGTTGCTAAACCAGAAACAGTAAAACGTGACTGGTACGTAGTTGACGCTGAAGGTAAAACTTTAGGTCGCATCGCTACTGAAATCGCTCTCCGCCTACGCGGTAAGCATAAAGTTGAATATACACCGCACGTAGATACTGGTGATTATATCATCGTTATCAACGCTGAAAAAGTTACTGTAACTGGTAACAAATTCAAAAACAAAGTGTACTATTCACACTCTGGTTTTCCAGGTGGTCTTAAGTCTACTACTTTTGATAAACTTCAAGCTGCAAAGCCTGAAATGATCATCGAAAAAGCTGTTAAAGGCATGTTGCCACGTGGTCCTTTAGGCCGCGCTATGTACCGTAAACTTAAAGTTTACACAGGTACTGAGCATAACCATGCTGCACAACAGCCTCAGGTTCTAGACATTTAAGGAGCACCATCATGGCAAATCAATACTACGGTACAGGTCGTCGTAAAAGTTCTAGTGCTCGCGTGTTCTTACGCCCAGGTACTGGTAACATCGTAATCAACAAGCGCTCTTTAGAAGAGTACTTTGGTCGCGAAACAGCACGTATGGTTGTTCATCAAGCTCTAGAGCTTGTTGATATGACTGAAAAGTTTGATCTTCACATCACCGTTTCTGGTGGTGGTACAACTGGTCAAGCTGGTGCAATCCGTCACGGTATTACTCGTGCACTTATGGAGTTTGACGAGTCACTACGTCCACAACTTCGTAAAGCAGGTTTCGTAACTCGTGATGCACGTAAAGTTGAACGTAAGAAAGTGGGTCTTAAGAAAGCGCGTAAGCGTCCACAGTTCTCAAAACGTTAATATTTACGTTATCAAGAATTCAAAAACCCAGCTTATGCTGGGTTTTTTGTTTTTCGCAACATAATAAATGGTAACTTTGACGATAGGTAATTGATAAACTCAGCGTGTTTAATGAGCAAAAGTAAAAAAACACTCAGTGAATACTAAAAAAGTTAAATAATTATCGTAATTAGTTTAAATCCATCAGTTAATTGGTGAATTTTTTTGCTACAATTGGCTGGCAAATAATGTGAGCAGGTTTAGCCCTAGCAAATGCAGTTGTTACTGCTTGTTTTGGTGAGGTTGACCTGAGTCAGTATATTATTTTTACAGAAGCGATATGATAGTCATTCGGCTTCATACTCGAGCTAACTTAATCTATTTTTTGAGCAAGTCAGGATTATTCGAGCATGGGGCTGTGAGTAACCTTGTTTTAAACAAG
Organism: Pseudoalteromonas sp. 20-MNA-CIBAN-0454; assembly: GCF_040308685.1. Taxonomy (NCBI): domain Bacteria; kingdom Pseudomonadati; phylum Pseudomonadota; class Gammaproteobacteria; order Alteromonadales; family Pseudoalteromonadaceae; genus Pseudoalteromonas; species Pseudoalteromonas sp. 20-MNA-CIBAN-0454. The sequence continues at coordinate 25,718 of NZ_JBEOOB010000011.1, forward strand.
GATTTAAATATGATCGTTTCTATTTTATAATTCAAAAAAATTAACCTGCTGTAACTGATGTTCTCAATATAGCAAGTGTTGAGAATCATAGTGGAGATAAGTGGATGAGCAATGCGCCTGTAGACAATGGCCGACGTCGCTTTTTAACCATAGCTACCTCTGTTGTTGGTGGTGTTGGTGCGGCTGGGGCTGCTGTTCCTTTTATTGCGTCTTGGAATCCAAGTGAGCGAGCTAAATCTGCGGGTGCGCCTGTAGAAGTAGACATAAGCAAACTTGAGCCAGGACAATTAATACGTGTCGAGTGGCGTGGTAAACCTGTATGGGTTGTATCACGGACCCCAAAAATGCTTGAGCAAATGAAAGGACATGAAGATCAACTTCGTGACCCGCATTCGCAAGAGCCACAACAATTAGAATCATCAACAAATGATTACCGTTCATTGCGTCCAGAAATATTTTTGGCTGTAGGTATTTGTACTCATTTAGGATGTTCACCTAGCTTTTTACAAGGTGGCTTTGGTGAAAAAGTGGAAGGGACTGACGACGGTTTTTACTGTCCATGTCATGGTTCTAAGTTTGATATGGCTGGCCGTGTATTCCAATCGGTACCTGCACCATTAAACCTAGAAATACCACCATACACTTTTCTTGATGAAACCACTATATTAGTGGGCGAAGAACAAGGAGTGGCCTAATGTTTGGTAAGATTATTGGTTGGCTAGACGACCGTATACCATTGACACGTGTCTGGAACATGCATATTGCACAGTACCCAGCACCTAAAAACTTTAACTTTTGGTACTTCTTTGGCTCACTAGCTATGTTAGTACTAGTTAACCAAATTCTTACAGGAATTTGGTTAACTATGAACTATGTACCTTCTGCTGAGGGGGCGTTTGCATCAGTTGAATACATCATGCGTGATGTTGATTATGGCTGGTTATTACGTTATTTACACTCAACCGGTGCATCAGCGTTTTTCATCGTTGTATATTTACATATGTTCCGTGGCATGATCTACGGCTCTTATCAAAAACCACGGGAATTACTGTGGGTATTTGGTATGTTTATTTTCTTAGCGCTAATGGCCGAAGCATTCATGGGGTACTTATTACCATGGGGGCAAATGTCATTTTGGGGTGCACAGGTAATCATTTCACTATTTGGAGCAATTCCGGTTATAGGTGATGATTTAACACTTTGGATCCGTGGTGATTACGTAATATCGGGTGCAACGCTTAACCGCTTCTTTGCATTGCATGTTATTGCTTTACCATTAGTTATCGTGATTTTAGTATTTTTACACATAGTTGCACTACATGAAGTAGGGTCAAATAACCCTGAAGGCGTAGATAACAAGCGTAAAAAAGGTACGGTAGCTGAAGAAGATAAACCTAAGTTTAAGTTCCATGAATATTATACTGATAAAAAAGATATTCTTGATGCGATCCCGTTCCACCCTTATTACACAGTAAAAGATATTGTGGGTGTGGTTGGTTTCTTAATATTGTTCTGTTGGGTGGTGTTCTTTATGCCAGCCATGGGTGGTTTCTTTTTAGAAGCGCCAAACTTTGAAGCGGCTAACCCGCTGAAAACACCAGAGCATATTTTTCCAGTTTGGTACTTTACGCCATTTTATGCAATCTTACGTGCGATCCCTGATAAGTTAATGGGTGTTGCAGCAATGGGTGCATCTATTGTAGTGCTTGCGTTATTACCTTGGATAGATCGTGGTTCAGTTCGCTCAGTTCGTTACCGTTGTGGTTTCCACAAATGGAACATTGCAGGCTTTGTTGTTACTTTTGTTCTTTTAGGTTGGGTTGGTGCAACACCACAAACTGACATGAAAACAATTGTTTCGCAGATATGTACTGTGACTTACTTTATGTTCTTCGTACTGTTATTTGTATACAGTAAGAATGAAAAAACTAAGCCATTGCCTGAGAGGTTACTGAAATGATGAAAAAGCTACTTATTGGTTTATTTGCTTTATCAATTAATGTGTTGCCGGCAATGGCTGCAGGTCCTTCAGTGGCATTATTAGATGCTGGTAATGACCTAACAGATCAGCCTTCGTTGCAACGCGGTGCTAAATTGTTCATGAACTATTGTGTTGCTTGTCATCAAATGCAATACCAGCGTTATGAACGTACTTTTCGTGATATCGGTATTCCAACGGAAATTGGCGCAGAACAGTTAATTTTTGACGGTTCAAAAGTAGGTAGCCATATTACCAATGCGATGGCGAAAGAAGATGCTGAAAAGTGGTTTGGTGCTGCGCCACCAGATTTAACTAACGTTGCACGTGTTCGTGGTTCTGATTGGATATATACGTATTTAAAATCGTTCTACAAAGATGAGTCACGTCCATTTGGCGTAAACAATACATTGTTTCCATCTGTAGGTATGCCGCATGTTCTGCAAGAACTACAAGGCTTACCAACAGCTATTACAGAAGAAGTAGAAGTGAATGGTCATACTGTGACCAGAATTATTGCTACTGAAACTGATGGCTCAGGTGAATTAAGTGTAGATGAATACGACCAAGCTGCTCGCGATTTAACCAACTTCCTTGAGTACGTGGGTGAACCTTCACGTCTTGAGTCAGAAGCAATAGGTATTAAGGTAATTGGATTTTTATTCATCCTATTTATCTTGGCATTTATGCTTAAGAAAGAATACTGGAGAGATGTTCATTAAGTTTGAACATGTTTAAAGGTAATTTTGCAATAGGGGCTTAAGCCCCTATTGCTGTTTTAGTTATTTAATGGAGGTAGGCATGGCCGTAGCTGCCAATAAGCGCCCTGTAATGACCCTTTTTTCTGGTGCTAACTGTATGTATAGCCACCAAGTACGCATTGTACTTGCTGAAAAAGGTGTAAGTGTAGATATTCATTTGGCTGAAAAAGATAACCTGCCAGAGGCACTTCACGAAATTAACCCTTACGGTACAGTGCCAACACTGATTGACCGTGAGCTTGGTTTATATCAGGCAAATATCATCATGGAATACCTTGATGAACGTTTCCCTCATCCTCCACTAATGCCTGTTTACCCGGTAATGCGTGGCCGTAGCCGTTTAATGATGCACCGTATTGATACTGATTGGTACAGCCTAGCTGACAAAATCACTAACAACGCACCAGATGCTGCTCAAGCTCGTAAAGAGCTAACAGAAGCATTGCTTGCGGTTGCAGCAATCTTTAGCGAAGCACCTTACTTTATGAGTGAAGAGTTTAGCTTAGTAGATTGTTACCTTGCTCCACTATTATGGCGTTTACCTGAATTTGGTATTGAGCTTAACGGTGCAGGTTCTAAAGAGCTTAAAGAGTATATGATCCGCTTATTTGAGCGTGAATCATTCCAAGCTTCTTTAACTGAAACTGAGCGTGAGATCCGTTTATAATGACGCCTAATCGTCCTTATTTATTACGCGCTTTTTTTGATTGGATTGTTGATAACGAATGCACGCCACATTTAGTGGTTGACGCTGATTACCCTGCAGTACAAGTGCCAACACAGTTTGTGCAAGATGGACAAATTGTATTAAACATAAGTCCTTCAGCGGTAACGCAGTTTTCGTTAGATAATGAGCAGCTTAGCTTTAGCGCGCGGTTTGGTGGTCAGCCAATGCAAGTGTATGTGCCTTTAAGGGCTGTACTTGCAATATACGCGCGTGAAAATGGCGAGGGTACGGTCTTTACAGCAGATGAGTTTTTAGAGGACGAAGACGATTTTGCTCCAGATTTTGAAAGTGTTGATTCATCAGCAAATTATGTTGACGAAACACCACCAGAAAAGCCTGAAAAGAAAAAAGGTTCGCATTTACGTGTTATAAAATAATACATTTTATAATCTGTTAATGATAAAAGAAAAACCGCTAATAAGCGGTTTTTTTATGTCTGTATAAAAGTAAAAGGTTTTAGGTATTAGGTAGAGATTAAGCCAAGCACAAAGTTTCGCTTAAGGCTTTATGCCTTAAAGCTTGCGGGAGTGGGCTGCGAGAAGTGGGTTAAGGTTGATTGTTGTAACGGCGGATTTTCCCACCGGTATAAAAAACCTTGCAGTGTTAACTACAAGGCTTTTATATTCATCGAACCAGCTATCTTTACAAATATTCAAATACTTTAATTACGCGCTCAACACCCGATACATTACGCGCAATATTTACTGCTTGCTCTGCTTCTGCGTCAGAAACTAAACCCATCAAAAATACTTCGGCATTTTCAGTCACTACTTTAATATTATTACTGCTAATATTTTTAGCGGTTAATAGCTGTGCTTTTACTTTTGAGGTTAACCAAGAGTCATGAGTTTGGGTAGTCACCCCAATATTTGAACCAATACGAATTTGGTTATGTATTTTTCGAATGCCAGCAACACTCTCAATGGCTCTATTAGCTTCGTTTTTCATTTCTTCATTGGCAACTTGGCCAACTAATAAAACAATGCCATTAACGCTTACAGCGCTAATATGAGCAAATTTATGCAAGCGATCTACTTCACTAATTGCAATGCTAGCTTTTATTTCAATATTGCTGTCATCGATCTGAGAGCCAATTGTACGACGATCGTTTGCAGCTGTTATTGCACTAGCAGTACCAGCAACCACTGCGGCTGCACACCCTTGCAGTAATACAACCGTGCCTAAAATAATAAGGGAGCGTTTAAACATAATTTTCATCCTGCGGGAAAAGCGTTAAATCAACCAGTTCACTTAAACAATGTAAGTTAACTAAATGCGACTCGATAATACGGCTTGGGCGTTTAGAAGGCGTTCTAATCTCAACATCATTAGGGCCAAGTAAACCAACTAGCTCACCGCCGTCATCACCAACCATAACTATGACCTTCATATCCTTAGTTAGTGCCGCCTCTACCGCTGAAATAATTTGTTTTTCATTACCATTAATAGCCAGTGCCAGCAGTAAGTCACCTTGTTGAGCAAAGGCACGTACTTGACGAGCAAACGTGTCGTAATCGTCAACCTGAGTACTTTGCCCTAAGTTAATACTCTCTTGCGATAACGCAATAGCTGGCAGGCAAGGGCGCTCGGTTTCATAATGATTAACTAAAACACCTGCCATGTGTTGAGCAAGCATATGGCAGTTAGCTGTACCGCAACAAATAAGCTTATTGCCGTTGATCAGGCTTTGAGCAATGGTAAAAGCGGCTGACTCTAATGCACTGGGTAATACCTCACCCGCTGCTATTTGTACCTGAATGCTTTCTGTAAAAATTTCTTTAATTGTGTCTTGCATAGAATACCAACAATTTATACCTAGTTCTTTGTTTTTAAAATACGTTTTTGAGCCAGTTAATATGCATAGACGGCTCTCCAGTGATTGCTACATAATCGATTCTTAACGGCTGATTTGTTAGGTTTTTAGCGGCTAAGTAATGATAAATACTGCGTTTTAAGCGTGCTTGTTTTTGTATACTTAATGCGTAATTAGCGCCGCCGCGAGCGTGGTTTTTACGAAACTTAACTTCCACAAAAACCAAAGTGTTACCGTCTTTCATAATTACATCAAGTTCGCCAAAGGGGCAGTAATAGTTACGCTCAATTGCTGTTAACCCTTGAGAAACTAAATACTTTTGTGCCTGGAGCTCATAATACTGGCCTTTTTCACGACTGTTTTGCCACAGCTGTTTAAACCAAGACATGTCGCCCCCTTAGTTATTCGGTAATGTATAAGTCACTGGCTGATTGCATAAATAATGGCACTGGGCGTTGTGTTTTTAGTTGCACAGCCTTAATCCGACGATTGGTATATTGTGCCCAGTCTAATGTGCGTTCAATATGCCCGCTGGTATTAACCGAGAGCTTACCACTTAAACCGCTAAACTGATTCCCAGGGGAAAGACTTAGTTGTTTAATGTCATGCAATATAGTTACTGCATCGTAGGCCATAGCAAATAAACGCTGGCTTATATCGGCGTGCTCTGGCCACAATGTTTCGTATTGCTGGCGAAGATTATGCTGTTTAATTTGCGACTTTAACATCCAAGGAAGTTCGGTAAAGTATAAGCCATCTAAGTCGCCTTTATCGGTACGATCAATTTGGCTACTATGGCTTTTAGAACTAGCATAAAGCGGGATCCTATCAGCAAATGTACTTACATTAACGTCTAAATACGGCTTTATTAAACGGGTTTCTATTGCATCGCCTAAAATATAAATAGCGTCTATATCGCTGCGCGAGCGTGTTTCGTTTTCGACTTCTTGCTTAAATAAAGTTTTAACGGTTTTGATCCGCTCTTTACTTTTATCAACTTCAAGTAAGCTGGTAATCGTATCAGGCATGTCTTGACTACTGTTATAAAAGCCAATTTGTGGTTTGGTTTCGCTATAGCGTTGCCACTGCAGGTTAAAGTAATCAACCAAACGCTGCCCGTTTGCATTATTAGGCGCAAGTAACATAGGCTTTTGGTAGCCCTGAGCTAAAAAGTGCTCTAATGCTTGTTGTACTTCATGCTCGGGATTAAGGGCAAAAAAGTAGTGCTGTAACGAAAGCCGCTCACCATCAAAGGTATTTAAATGCATAGTAGGTATGTCTATAAGCACTTGCGCATTAGCAAGTTTATCTATATTCGCTTTTAACAGTGGACCAACAACAAAGTAGGGTTTTATTTGCGCTATTTTAGCCGTAATTTCATCAACATCACTGTTTTCATCAATAAAAATGGTTTCATTAATGCTTTGCTGATCAAGTGCTGCGAGCACGCCGGCTTTAAGTGCATCACCTAAGCGTTCATTAGCACCAGATTGCGGCAGTAGTACAACTAAACGCTCTATTATTACAGGCGTTAAGTCATTCACTAACTCATCTTGTTTAGATAAAACTACTTTAGCAGGGTGCCCGGGGTAGCGTCTCAACCAATTATTAATAGCTTGGTCAAGTTCAACGGCACTGCCAGCATAAACTTGATGGTACAAAGCAAGGTTAACCCAACCTTGTTGAATAACCGACCCTCTGTTAAAGCGTTCAAGTGTATAAGAGGAAAGCTTTTTTAAGTTATCCCATAAGTTTTGGTTTAGCTGTGCAATATCAATATTGTTTTTAGTAGCAGACTCAGACGCTGCAAAAAAGTAAGGGGCTGCGCGTTTCGCAAAGTCTTGCGATGCATACACACTGGCGGTTAAAAATTGATGCCATGCAAAATGTTCAGGCTGTTTAAGTTGACCATCTAACGACTGCAAAATAACTAACGCTTGAGCGTTTTTATTTTGCTGCTTTTGCGCAAACGCAATATAAAGACGATTTTGAATCTGATCAACACTTGGGGTTAATTCTAACTCACCGCATACCTTTTCTAATAACGACCAACTTTGCTCATTCACTGCAGCATCGCGGGCACTATAAAGTAGCTGTATTTTATCGGCACCTTGGCGGTTTTGCGCCAATTGGTAGATAGATAACGCACTATTAGCTTGGTTTTTTAGTGCATTGGCACTGTTACTGAAGTTATCACTGTTTTTAGTTGGTTTTTCGGTTGTGCTACACGCCGATAACCCTGACAATATAATTAATAGACTAACTAGTTTAAGTCGCACAATGATTTCCCAATACGTTAACGCGATTTGCTTATATTACTGACTGACGCAGGAGACCTCAATGTTAAATGAGGAGAATTCACAGAAAATTGGCACTCTTTACATTGTAGCCACCCCAATTGGCAATTATGACGACTTAAGTCAGCGTGCAATCGCGACATTATCGCAAGTTGACTTAATCGCTGCTGAAGACACACGCCATACTGGCAAGCTACTTAGCCACTTTGGTATCAAGGCTAAAACCTTTGCTTTACACGATCATAACGAAAAGCAAAAAGCACAACAAATTATCGATCAGCTCAATCAAGGCTTAAATATAGCCTTAGTATCAGACGCAGGCACACCTTTGATCAGCGATCCTGGCTATGCGGTGGTTAATTTATGCCGCGAGCAAGGCGCACATGTTACACCTATTCCTGGAGCATGCGCTGCAATAACCGCTGTATGCTGTTCTGGCTTACCAACTGATCGCTTTCAATTTGTTGGTTTTACACCAGCAAAAAGTAAAGCACGCCAAGAATTTTTTATTGATGCAGTTAATTCTGGCATTACTAGCATAATGTATGAAAGTACCCATCGTATTATGGCAAGCCTTGATGACTTAGCCGAGGCACTTGGCGATGATCAGCAAGTGGTGTTTGCTAAAGAGCTGACTAAAACCTTTGAAACATTTTTTAATGGCAGTGTGAGTGAGTTAAAAGCATTTTTAACTAACGATCCTACCAAGCAGCGCGGCGAAATAGTACTCATGTTGCCGGGTAAACCTAAGCTAATAGACGACGTACCGCCTGAAGCACGTAAAATGCTAGCGCTGCTTGAAAGCGAAATGCCAATGAAAAAAGCCTGCGGTATTGTAGCCGATTACTTTGGTATGAAAAAAAATGCGCTGTATAAAACAATAATTGACGAAAAAGGGTAAATCTTTACTGCGCTTGGCATTATCCTCAGGTATAATCCGCGCCGAGTTAGCCAAGATAATCGCTGCCTGTGACGAAAATGATCAGGGGGAGGAAAGTCCGGGCTCCATAGGGCAGAGTGCCAGTTAACGGCTGGGGGGCGCGAGCCCACGACAAGTGCAGCAGAGAGAAGACCGCCAATCTTCGGATTGGTAAGGGTGAAAGGGTGCGGTAAGAGCGCACCGGGCCGCTAGTAATAGTCGGTTGCAAGGTAAACTCCACTCGGAGCAAGACCAAATAGGGTTCTATCATTTTAAATAATGAACGCGTGGCCCACGTCAGAACCGGGTAGGTTGCTTGAGCCATAGAGCGATTTATGGCCTAGACGAATGATTATCACTTTCTTCGGAAAGGACAGAACCCGGCTTATACGGCTAACTCACTCATTCAATAAAAAGCCCGCAGTGCAAACTGCGGGCTTTTTTGTGTCTAAAATAAAAGTAGGCTCGATATAACCTGATACGACCTTATAAAACTAGCTCCCTGATTTTTAACTAGATAATATTTTTACCTTGCTCGGGATCGCGGGATTGATCGGCCTGCTCGCGTATTTCATCGGTGTCGCTACTTACGTCATCTAAGTTTTTGGCTTGAGCTTGTGTTTCTGATACTTTTTTAGTTGGCGCTATAGGCTCACTTTTTTCTGGGGTTACAGCTTCAAGGTTAGGATCGCTAAGTATAATGCGTTCTCTGGCATCGTCTGGCATGCTGATGTTATGACTAGTAAATTCGTTTACTAATTCTCGCATTAGCTGTGAGGCCACTTTAGTGGTACTGAACTGCTCGCTATTAACCCAAAAAAATAACGTAAAGTTAATTGTTGATGAGCCTAGGTTTTTAATTAGTACCTGCGCAGGTGGATCGGTTAATACTGCGTTTTGTTGGTTTGCAATTGTGAGGGCTAGGGTTTGTGCGCTGCGTATATCGTTATCATACCCTATGCCTATTTCTACTTTGCCGCGCATTTTAGGGTTGGCAGTGAGGTTTTTAATAATATTTTTGTACACAGTGGCATTAGGTATTTGAATATGGTTACCGTCGTAGTCAACTAAAGTGGTTGCGCGAGCGGTTACTTTTTTAACTATGCCGAGGCGGCCTTCTACCTCAATTACATCATCTATTTTAAAAGGGCGTTGTATGCTTAATAATAAACTAGCTATAAAATTTTCGGCAATATCTCTAAATGCAAAACCGAGAATAAGCCCTATCAAACCAGTGCCACTCATTATAGCTACGGCAAACTGTGTCAGCCCAGCTAAACGTAAAAACAAGTAAATACCCAATAGTAGGATTAAAATACTTATACTTCGTCTTATAACCAGATGAATAAGTGCACTATCGGTTAAATATTCAATAGGTTTAATTAATAGGCGTGATAACGGCCTGGCAAGGATGTAACTTATTACAACTATAATAATCCCTAAAAATAGGGTGGGTAAGGTTTGCACTACTACATGTAGGAATTGCATGCTTTGCTCTTGCAAAAACGCCCACGACAATACATCGGCTTTAATGCTTGGAGTAGCAGGGGCTGCATTAACTGCAGTTATAATGTTATTTAAAGCACTGAGCATGGGGGTTATCCGTGTTAAATCATCTTTATAAACAATAATAGCAAGTTTAATACCAAGCGCATTGGTGTTGGCAAACATTTTGCTCTCTTACTGCTATATAACAAAGGAGTTAAAATGAGCGATGTAAAACGTGGTCAAGATGCACAGCAACCAGTAAATATTCCGTTGCTTGGTTGGTGGGATATTACTAAGCGTATTTTTACTCAAATGAGTCGTGATAATTTATCGTTAGTGGCCGCTGGCGTGGCATTTTATGCGTTACTGGCTATTTTTCCAGCGCTTGCTGCACTTGTATCTATTTATGCCTATTTTGCATCACCTACAGATATAGGGGCGCATTTAAGTCAGGTAATTGAGCTGCTACCAGAGAGTACCGGAGAGTTAATTTTGTCGCAAATAGCCAGTATCGCCCAAAGCTCAAGTACTAGCTTGAGTTTGAGCGCAATTGGCACATTAATATTAACTATTTGGAGTAGTTCAAAGGGCAGCCAAGCATTAATTACAGCCTGTAATATAAGTTATCAGGAATATGAAAAACGCTCATTTTTTAAAGCGCAACTTGTACGCTTTCTGTTTTCGATTGGCGCTATTGTAGTGGCTATTTTTGCGCTGTTAATTATTGGTATTTTACCGGTAGTACTTAATTTAGTGGGATTAAAAGAAAATATAGATTTACTCATCACGTTTATTTCATGGCCATTATTAGCATTTACTTTTAACTTTGCCTTAGTGCTTTTATACCGTTACGCGCCGCATCGTAAACCTGCTAAATGGCGTTGGATCACCTTAGGATCTGTTATTGCGACAATTTTATGGATAGTCGCTTCAATTGGTTTTTCATTTTATGTATCGAAATTTGCCAGTTATAACGAAACTTATGGCTCGTTAGGTGGGGTGGTTATTATGCTGATGTGGCTATACATTAGTGCTTATATTGTAATTTTAGGGGCGACAATTAATGCTGCCTCAGAGCAACAAACTGCAATAGATAGTACAATAGGCCCAGATAAAAAAAGAGGTGAGCGCGGAGCCTATGTTGCCGATCATCTTGATGTGAAAGAGCCTAATAGGTAAGTAACTTTACAAGTACTCATAATAGAGTACTTGGGTAATGTTTGGTGCCTAACGCTGTGGTTATTTTAGTGCAATGATTTGGCTTGTGGTTAGTAAGCTCATAAACTGCTCTTTAGGTAAGGGTTTTGAAAATAAATAGCCTTGCCCATAGTCGCAACCAGCTTCAAGTAACAGTTGCATTTGCTGCTTGGTTTCTATTCCTTCAGCAATTACTTTTAACCCTAACTGGTGCGCCATAACGATAATGGTTTCGCACAATACCAGCTCCTGGCTACCTTTATTAATGTTATCAACAAAGCGTTTATCTATTTTAAGGTAGTCGGTATCCATTTCTTGTAAGTAAGCGAGAGAAGAGTAACCGGTGCCAAAATCATCAAGGGCTAATTGCATTCCCGACTGAACCAGTGCCTTTAAACGGCTTTGTGTTAAAGCCTCAGGGTTGACCATTAAGCCTTCTGTTATTTCAGCAACAATTGATGATGCAGGCAGGTTTGCTGCATTAAGCATAGCTCCCCACTCATCTATCCCGCTATCTGGGGTAGATAGCTGTATTGGCGATACATTAACGCTCAGCTGAAAATCATTGGTTATGTGTGCTTTTATATCATTGAGTGTTTGTAATGCTTGGGAGAAAACAAATTGCCCAAGTATATTTATTTGTCGGGTTTCCTCAGCTAACGGAATAAAGTCAGCAGGGCTTATTAAGCCTTTTTCAGGGTGACGCCAACGAATTAATCCTTCAGCTTTGTGTACGTGCAAGTCTTTTAGGCAGACGATAGGTTGATAAAACAATTCAAACTGCTCAAGCTCTATTGCTGTTCGTAATTCTTTAAGTAGCAGCATGCGCATTTGCGCTTTTTCGCGCATGTCATGGGAGAAAAATTCAAAGCCATTACGGCCATTAACTTTTGCTTTATACATTGCTTGATCGGCTGCTTTGAGTAACTGCTCAGTATTTTCGCCATCATTAGGGGCTGAGGCAATACCTATACTGGCACTAATAAACAACTCTTCGTTTTCAATATAAATAGCCGATGACAAGCTAAGTAAAATATTTTCAGCTATTTGCTTTATATGCTGTTCTTTAATTTTACTAAATACGATTACAAATTCGTCGCCGCCAATGCGGGCAACAAACTCGGCATTTTTTGCTGACTCTAAAATACGCTGCGACACAAATTTAAGTAAAGCATCACCATAATGGTGCCCTAAAGTGTCGTTAACGTCTTTAAAGTGATCTATGTCGAGCAACATAATAACCAGTTGCTCGGCATTATTTTCTACACGCGTAAAACATTCATTTAAACGTTTTTTTAACTCTAATCGATTCGGTAAGTCAGTAAGGTGATCAAAGTGAGCTTGTTTCCAAATAAGCGCATCGGCTTGTTTTTTTTCTGTTAAGTCTGTAAATATGGCTATACGACGAACCGGCATGTTATTGTCATCATACACAGTATCTATAGTTAACCATTCCACGTAAAGCTCACCATTTTTACGGCGATTAATAATTTCTCCCTGCCAACGCCCCGTGCTTGTTAGTTCTGCCCACAGAGCCTGATAAAATGTCTTATCGTGCTTGCCAGAGGACAAAACACTGATCGTTTTATTAATTACTTCTTCTTTAGAAAAAAGCGTGGTTTTACTAAAAGCAGGGTTAACATCGAATATAATGCCATTTTCATCGGTTATAGCCATTCCTTCACTACTGTTACCGTACACAAGCGACGCTAAGTGTAGGGCTTCTTCATTTTGTTTGCGCTGGGTTATATCGCGTAGCACTACTACAAACTCATGGTTAGTTTGCATTGGGTTTATTCTGGCTTCAAAGCTTTTAATATCAGTTTGGCTTTGCAAGGTAAACTCTAAGTTACTTGAGCTTTTTGAAGTTGAAGTAGGGAGGTTATTGAGAATTAACTGTGCATTACGCTCAGTAACAAAACTAGCTAAAGTTAAGTTGTTTACCGATTGCGTAACATCAGGAATATTAAATGATCCCCCAATATTAGAAACATCACCTTTGTTGTTAATCTTTAAGTAACTATCTGGCAGTGCACTTAATAAACTGGTTAACTCATCGTGTTTATTTTTAAGGTTAGCCTCAGTAGCTAAGCGAGTTTCAGCCATTATTTTAAAGCGTTGATATAAAACCTTGAGCTCGGGGCTGTTAGGAGTATCATTTTGCTCAGATGGCATAACGCCATTTGCTAAGCTGTCGGTTGCTTTAGTTAGGTTATTAATAGGTGTAAAAATACTTACTTTAAGTAGTTTGTAGGCAATAAATGTTAGCAGTAATAAAAAGATTATAAATACAGTTAAAGAGATTATAAAGTTATGATTTATTTGTGCTAAAACATCGGTGACGGGTAAACCAATATAAATATCTAAGTTGTTATTATGTGGATCGTTATAAATAGTTGAGCGAGAAAAAATACGGATAACACCTTGCTCATCTGTAATAAAATGAGAATCAGCCTGCATCGACTCCACATAACTTTGGGCAATGCTATTACCTATTAAAGTAGTGTTTTTGGGGTAGTGAGCTAAAATTTTAGTGTTAGAATCAACAATGGCAACTAACGATCCATCAGGTAAGTTAATTTCATTTATTGCTGCATTCCACCAATCTAAGGCAATCACAATTATAACAGCGCCTTTGGTAACCCCAGCGGTATTTTTTAACGACAGCGCAAAATTCACCGTTGTTGTTTGTAAACTTCGATCTAGCTGAAAATAGCCTACAGATAGCATGTCGCTATTTAATGCATTTTTAAAATAATCTCTATCTGCAATATTTATATTTTTTACTTGCCCCGATGTGGCGCAACTAATATTCCCCTGCAAGTCAATCATGCCAATATTAGCAACATTATTGTAGAGTGACTTAAATAGCTCAAAATAGTCAGGGCAGGTGGTTAGCAGCTCATCATGCTTGCTTTCTTGTTGTGCGATATAGCGCGCTAAACGCTCAATATCATCAAGCATATTTTTTTGTTGTAATGAAAAACGGTTGGCAATATTGGTTGCTTGTAGCTCACTTTGCTTAATTGAATAGTTACGTTCTAGTAATAACGTAAAAATGATCACAGCGACCCCAGGAATGCTAAATAAAATAAGCAAACGGTAAAGCTGATTTTTAAGTGAAGTGGTAAAAATAATAATGCCTTAATAGAGATTTACGCCAAAAATAATTGTAGCTAACTTTTTGTTTAATAACCATATAAATAATAAGGATTAAAGCATTGCTTATTAAATCAAAAATCAGCTGTAATAACTACTTTAACAGCAAGTCATTTAATAACGGTTATAGCAAACTGTAATTTTTTAGGATAAAAACTAAAATTCGTTTAAAAAGAATAAATGGTACGAATTAAACATATATACGTAAATTTTCAGTGTGCTTAAATAGTGTTATCTACTTTATTGGAGCAATAAAATGAAAGTAATTAAACAACTAAGTGCGCACGCAACCCAAGATGGTGATGGCGTTAATATTAGTAGAATTCCCGGTTTTGATGGCAAGCACCTAGATCCCTTTTTAATGATTGACGAACTAAAGTCAGATAATAAAAACGATTACATTGGCGGTTTTCCTGCGCATCCTCATCGTGGTATGGAAACCTTTACCTATATTATTAAAGGTGGCTTTGAACACCGTGACCAAATGGGTAATAAAAAGGCCATAAAAGCAGGCGATGTACAATGGATGAGTACAGGTAAAGGGGTAATGCATAGTGAAATGCCATTGGCAGATGCTAATGAAGGGTTACATGGTTTTCAGATATGGATCAATATGCCCAGTGCAGAAAAAATGCGCGCACCAATTTACCAAGATACAACAGCGCATCCTGCGCCAGTTGCCACCAATGATAATGGAGTAACACTTAAAGCATTGGCAGGCACATGGCAGTTTGCCGATCAGGCTTTAACATCAAGCCTACAAACACTCGCTGCAAATGCCGCTTTAGCTGATGTAACTTTACCTGCAGGACAGCGTTTTGAGTTGCCACCACTGAGCCAGCAAAAAGTGATGCTATATATTCATACCGGTTCGTTAACTACGCAAGCAGGTAACGTTATTGCAGCAAAACAGCTGTTAATACTAGAACCAGGTAGTGACATTGACTTATATACAGAGCAAGGAGCAGGTGTGCTTATTTTAGCTGGTGATGAGCTTCAACAACCAATTGCTCACATGGGGCCATTTGTAATGACCACTGAAGCTGAAATTCAGCAAGCTATTCGTGATTATCAAAACGGTGAGTTTGGTAATATTTAGAATCGCCGATTTATGATCAATGATCAATTAAGCCGCTTAACAAAGGCTAAAGCTATCAATTAGTGCTGCGCTATTATTTATTGCGCGGCACTGGTTTTATCCATTAAGCTAATAATCTTGCTAGCCAAGCATATTTTTTGATTAAACCAGATTTAGTACTACTAGCCTGCACAACAGCACCGGCTAAAAATGCGCTTGAAATACCAACTTTGGTAACCGCAAAGCGTTTTAATCTGTACTTAAACGCCATGTGATGTTGGCGTTTTAATTCACTTTGTAAATCCATTTGTTTACTAAGATTATTCACCGCTTTGTTTGGCGACTGAATTAAATAGTTAACCAGCATTGTTATCTCCTTGAAGGTTAAATAACCTGAATTTTGGATAATAAATCTATCTCAAACAGCTACTTTAAGCGCTAACTGCGTTGAATTTACTTGCAATAGGCCAGCTATTGACGCGTCAATTCGTCTTGTTTTCACTGAAAGTTTCTGGCTAGAGAAAATAAATTTAAACATAGCTATGATTCAATACGTTAGTAAATCTTTTAACCAGAGTTCAGGTTAAATAACTGTTTTAAGCTACGTAATGTTTTACTAAAGCCAATTTTGTTACTTAAATAAATAGCACTTTTCCAAAGCCAAATTAAGCCTATAACTTGTAGTAAAGTTGCGGTTGCTATACTTAGCCATACAGAGGCAAATAACTCATAAACTCCAAAGCCAATTGCGCCCAATAAAACAATCCACAACAAAATCAAACCGCTGGCAAAACAACCCAAAAGTATAGTAATGAGTGCAAGTGATCTGAGCGACAAATGCCACTCAGCTTTTGCTAATTGTTTGGTAAGTTTGCCTTGCGTTTTGTAGTCATCCTTTATTTGCTCAGAATAGGATAAAAGCTTAGCAATATGATCTTGCCAATCTTCCTTTTGGCTCGCGTCTTGGGCCGTTTGATTTTGAGCGTCACCATCCTTGGTCGCTGTTGTTTGTGGATTATTCATCATTGTTTACTTACGACGAAACAATGCAGTTACTAGCATACCTGCGGCAAATGCAATTCCAGCTGTTGCTAATGGGTTCTCTGCTGCAAGGGTGCGTGTTTTAGATGTATATTCACCTAGTTTTTCACGGGCAATGAGTTGCTTTTCACTCAGTGTTTCAGCAGAGCTAGTTGCCCCTTTTCTTACGCTGCTCTCTGCTACGGCTGCTTTACTAGAAAGTGCATCTACTGCGTCGTGTGCAGCCGATGTTGCTTTTTCTGTAAAGGGTGCTTCGTTAACTTCAGGTTTAGTCGCTGTAGTTGTTGATGTTTTAGTATTTGTTGCAGTAGCCATAATCAATCCTTAATAAAAATAAAGTTAAAAAATTTATTGGTAAGTATATAGCTGCAATGATCAAACCAACTTTAAAATAACTTTAACTATATGATTTATATTGATATATGTGTTTTACGGTTGGCCAGCTTTAACTTGAGTCGTAACAATTGCCATATAATTGAGTAAATTTTACAAATGGCTAAATCACGCCTTAAAATTTGTAATTGTTCACTGGTTATTCAGTAAGCAAAAAGTGTAAACGAAAGGTTACTTAAAATGATAAGAAAAAATCTCACCACGAATTCCATTTTTTCCCACTTAATTCAATCGCTTTACGCTAAGCCTTATTTTTTCTAGCTTTGAGACGCGTTAAAGGAAGCCTGATTACTTGACAAAAAGCCTTGTCAAGCCCTAAACTGGAGCACTGTGGTAAAAAGTGGTTTATAGTGGATCAAAATGGATCGGGTTAATCAAAAGTGTTGATTAAAACAATTTTAAAGTAGGCTTTTTATGTTTCGTGGCGCAAGTTCGCTGAGTTTGGATGATAAAGGACGTTTTGCGGTACCCACTAAGTACCGAGACGATCTATTGTCTGAAGATCAGGGAACGGTTATTTGTACCGTCGCATTAAATGAGCCGTGTTTATGGTTATATCCATTGGCACAATGGCAAGAAATAGAAAGCCGCCTAGCAAAAATATCTAATATGAACCCACGAGCCCGTCGTATGCAGCGCATGTTGCTGGGTAATGCTACTGAATATCAACTTGATAAAAATGGCCGGATTTTGCTAGCGCCTTCTTTGCGCGCCCATGCAGATCTTGGCAAAAAAATCATGCTAGTTGGTTTAATGAATAAATTTGAAATATGGGATGAAGCGCGTTGGCATCAGCAAATGCGCCAAGATACAGAGCTTGAAAGGCTTGGTGATTTTGAACCACACCCAGATTTAGATAATTTCACACTCTAACGGCACAATAAAAGGCAAACAATAGCTAATGACAGCACAATTTGAACACGTATCCGTGCTTATGGACGAAACCATAGATGCACTTGCAATTAAGCCAGACGGTATATACATGGATGGCACTTTTGGACGTGGCGGTCATTCAGGTCAAATATTAGCGCGCCTTGGTAGTGAAGGTCGCCTACAGGCCATAGATCAAGATCCACAAGCAATTAAATCGGCTGAAAAATTTGCAGATGATCCACGCTTTGCAATTGCTCATACACGCTTTTCAAACCTATACGATGTGGCTGAGCAAAACGATCTGATTGGCAAAGTTGATGGCATTTTACTTGATATTGGCGTGTCGTCGCCACAGCTTGACGATGCACTGCGTGGCTTTAGCTTTATGAAAGATGGCCCGCTGGATATGCGCATGGATCCAACCACAGGGCGCAGTGCTGCACAGTGGCTGGCCGAAGCTGAACTTGACGATATTACCCATGTTATTAAAAAACTAGGTGAAGAAAAGTTTGGTAAGCGCATTGCGCACAAAGTGCTGGAAGTTCGCGAACATACGCCAATTACCACCACTAAGCAGCTTGCCGACTTGGTAGATGAAGCGGTACCGGTTAAAGATAAATTTAAACACCCAGCTACACGAACTTTTCAGGCTATTCGCATTTATATAAATAGTGAATTAGAAGAAATTCAAACAGCATTACAATCTGCGATTAAAGTTCTTAAGCCAGGTGGTCGCTTAGTTGTTATTTCGTTCCACTCTTTAGAGGATCGTATTGTAAAACAATTTATTAGAAAGCAAAGCCGTGGCGAGACGCTACCTCGAGGTTTACCTTTAACTGACGCACAAATAAATCAAAATTTGACATTAAAAGCTGTGGGTAAAGCCATTAAGCCAAGCGCTGCAGAAGTAGAGCGTAACCCACGTTCACGTAGCTCTGTACTTAGGATTGCGCAGAGGCTGGGATGAGTAAAAAAGCGAGCTATCGTCAACCTAATTTATTTTTTGAAATAATTAAAGGCCTAGGTGCTAATAAGCTTACCTCGGCCTTATTGGTTGTGATACTCGCTTCTAGTTTAACTTTGGTGCAAATAACGCACCTTGCGCGAGGGCAACTTATCGAGCAAGACTCGTTACTGCAACAACGCGACGAATTAGATTTAGAGTGGCGTTACTTATTAGTAGAAGAAGAGTTTTACTCTCAGCATGCACGCATTGAAGAAGTTGCTATATCGCAGTTAAAAATGAAACGGCCAACCAGCCAAGATGAGCAGGTGATAATACTACAATGAGAACTCGCGGCAAAAAACCGGTTAATAATTTAATCACATGGCGCTTTACTTTAGTTTGCGCAGTGGTGTTTTTAGTGTTTGTAACACTCGTAGCCCGTGCTGCTTATTTGCAAATATTAGAACCAGATAAAGCCCGATCAGAAAGCGATAAGCGTACGGTGCGAGTTGAAAAGCTGCATGTACAACGAGGCATGATATTTGACCGCAATGGTAAAGAATTAGCGGTAAGTGTACCTGTAGTGAGTGTGTATGCAGACCCCAAAGCACTGCACAAATCATTGGTATCTAAAGTACTAAGGCAAGCACGTAAAAATGGTGAAGATCACCAAACATTAGCAGAAAATGCTGCTGAGCTAGATAAGCGTACTGCACTTTATTATAAAAACGATTTGCGCTGGCGTGAGCTTGCCGATGTTTTACGTTTAGAACCTAAAAAAATAAACTCACGCTTGCTAAACGATCCAACGCGCCGCTTTGTATATTTAAAGCGTCAAGTAACCCCCGCAGTGGCAAATTACATTGGTGATTTACGCCTACCAGGCATTCATTTACTCGACGAGTCAAAACGCTATTATCCCGCAGGCGAAGTAACTGCGCATATTATTGGCTTCACAAATATTGATGGTAAGGGTATTGAAGGCATAGAAAAGCTTTACGAAAATGCCCTTACAGGTGAAGAAGGCCGTCGTACAATTCGTAAAGACGCCCAAGGCCGTGAAGTTGCAGTACTTGACGAGCGAGAGCGTGTAGAGCCCGAAAGCATTCACTTAAGTATTGATCAGCGCATTCAAGGTATTGCTTACAAAGCGCTAAAATCGGCAGTGCTTACTTATAAAGCCACATCTGGCTCTGCCATGGTGGTAGATGTTAAAACCGGCGAAGTATTGGCTATGGTAAATAGCCCATCGTTTAATCCTAATAATTTAAATGACGCTGCCCCGCATAAGCGCCGTAACCGTGCTATTACAGATTTGTTTGAACCAGGTTCAACCGTTAAGCCTCTAGCCATTTTAGCTGGGCTAGACTACGGCGCAATTAAGGCCGATGACACCATTGACACCTACCCAGGTTGGATGCGATTAGGCGGCAGCTTAGTACAAGATACCCGTAACCACGGTGAGATGACGCTGCGCGAAATTTTAAAATATTCCTCAAATATGGGCGTTGCTAAAGTAACTCAGTTGGTACCCAAAGATTATTTAGTGGGATTATTTCAAAAGGTAGGATTTGGATCGGATTCTGGCACCGGTATGGTGGGTGAAAGCAGTGGGTTGTTTTATCCAAATCGCCGTTGGTCTGACTTCGAAATTGCTACATTATCATTTGGTTATGCTATTGCGGTAAGTACCGCGCAAATGGCACGTTTTTACACCATGTTAGGCGCAGGCGGAATTAATCGGCCATTAACCATTTTAAAGCAAGATGACATCCCTGAGGGGGAGCGTGTTTTTAAACAAAAAGACGTAGAAGCGGTTGTACACATGATGGAAAGTGTATTTGAAAAAGACGGTACAGCGCGCAGAATTAACGTAGATGGTTATCGCGCTGCTGGTAAAACAGGTACTTCTAAAAAAGCAGCTGTTGGTGGCTACGGTGACGAATATGTAGGCTACTTTGCCGGTATTGCACCTGCAAGTAATCCTAGATTAGCAGTGGTAGTGATGATTAACGAACCCGGCGGCGATGTGTACTATGGAGGTGCCACTGCTGGCCCTGCATTTGCAGAAATCGTCTCTAACGCATTAAGAATATTAAACGTAGCGCCCGATAAGGAAGAGGTAGCGTACGTAAAAGGTAAAGAGAACGATGCGTGATTTAAAAGCAATTTTAAAATATATAGAGATAGATGCTCCCTCGCAGCAGGTAGGGCACCTACGCCTTGATAGCCGGGAAGTAACGCCCGGTGATGTATTTGTGGCAATTAAAGGTCATCAATTAGATGGCGGACAATTTATTGCGAAGGCAATTGAAAATGGCGCGGTTGCAATTATTGCCGACAGATTATGCGAATTTGAAACTAGTTTTGAGCCACTTTACTTAGTGTCAGAGCTGACTAAAAAGCTCCCTGAGCTGGCGAGTCGCTTTTACCAGCAGCCAAGCCATATGCTTGATTTAATTGGTGTGACAGGTACAAACGGTAAATCGACCACCACGGCTATGATCGCTCATTTAGCGCAGTTTTGTAACAGCCAGTCGGCCATTATTGGCACCTTAGGCTATGGTCATCCAGATAATCTAACACCACTAATAAATACCACGCCATCGTCGGTTGATTTACAACGAATTTTAAATGATTTAAAGCAGCAAAATACCAAGCTAGTGGCGATGGAAGTGTCATCCCACGGATTAGTACAGCAGCGGGTTGCACAGTGTCAATTTAAAGCGGCGGTATTTACTAATTTATCGCGCGATCACCTCGATTACCATGGTGACATGGCGCGTTATGGTGATGCCAAGTTAATGTTGTTTAAAGACTTTGAGCCTGAACTTGTGGTTCTTAATCAAGATGATGGACAAACAGATCAGTGGCTCGAAAAATACAGCTTTAATAGTTTAGTGTGTTACGGGCGAAAAAACTTGCCACCTAAAAATGCACAGTTTGTGTACTTTTCAGACGTTACTTATTCAGCGCAAGGCATAGCAGCACAATTAACTACAAGCTGGGGCGATATTGCTATAAAGTCGCCGTTATTTGGCGAATTTAATTTATATAATTTAACTGCGGCACTTGCAACTTTATTGGGGCTAGGTTATCCGCTAGCACAATTAATTGCAGGCTGTGCGCAATTGCAACCGGTAGCCGGACGCATGCAAGCATTTAGCGCCAAAGGCAAGCCAACCTGTATTGTTGATTACGCTCACACACCCGAGGCACTTGCGCTTGCGCTGCAAGCATTACAGCAGCATGTACCTGGTGGAGTAAGTTGTGTATTTGGTTGTGGTGGCGACCGCGATAAAGGCAAGCGGGCATTAATGGCACAAGCGGCAGAGCAAAATGCGGATAAGGTTATTATTACCAGTGATAATCCACGTTCAGAAAATCCTGACGCCATTATTGCCGATGTAGCACAAGGTTTAGCGCAGCCAACAAAAGCTTATTTAGAGGCCGATAGAGCAACAGCTATTAGTTACGCTATAAACAATGCCAAAGCAGACGAGGTTATTCTTATTGCTGGTAAAGGCCATGAAGACTATCAAATAATAGGTGAACAGCGCATCGATTTTTGCGATCGCCGTTACGTACAACAACAACTAAAAAAAGCAGTAAGAGGGACTCAAGCATGATCCCGATGGATTTTGATTGGCTAGCTAACGTGCTGGCAACCGATTATCAAGGTGATAATCAACCAGTGCTAAATATAAATACAGATACTCGCAGCATTTGCAGTGGTGAAGTATTTTTAGCACTAAAAGGGCCAAATTTTGATGGTCATAAATTTATTGCCCAAGCAAAACAAAATGGTGCGATTGGCGTTGTTGTGCAGCACAAAGTTGATGTTGATATTCCACAGTTTATAGTTGCCGATCCCCGTTTAGCATTGGGAATTATAGGCGGCGCAGTAATGGCGCAAGTAGC
The DNA here is from genome assembly GCF_040308685.1 of Pseudoalteromonas sp. 20-MNA-CIBAN-0454. Taxonomy (NCBI): domain Bacteria; kingdom Pseudomonadati; phylum Pseudomonadota; class Gammaproteobacteria; order Alteromonadales; family Pseudoalteromonadaceae; genus Pseudoalteromonas; species Pseudoalteromonas sp. 20-MNA-CIBAN-0454. Next base: position 48,309 of record NZ_JBEOOB010000011.1, read on the forward strand.
CCCTAAAACTATTGCCATTACTGGCAGCGTTGGCAAAACCACAGTAAAAGAAATGTGCGCTGCAATTTTATCTGTGCATGGTGATGTACTAGCCACTAAAGGTAATTTTAATAACGATATTGGCGTACCGCTAACCTTATTACGCTTAGAGCCGCAACACCGTTTTGCCGTTATAGAGTTGGGTGCAAATCATTTAGGTGAAATTGCTTATACCACCGCTATGACCAAACCCGATGTTGCCGTGGTATGTAATGTAGCCGCCGCTCACTTAGAAGGTTTTGGCAGCTTAATGGGTGTGGCTAAAGCCAAAGGCGAAATTTTTGATGGGCTTAAAGATGATGGCGTTGCCATTGTTAATTGCGACAGTGAGTTTAGCCAATATTGGCTAGATAAACTCGATGGCCGTAAAGTAACGCGTTTTTCGAGCAGTGAAAAACTCGATATTTGGGCTGAAAATATTAGCCTAGATGAAAATGCTCGCGCTAGCTTTACCCTATGCACTAAAAACGCACAAATACCGGTTAAGCTTGCGCTACCAGGTAAGCATAATATTAGTAATGCACTTATTGCAGCAGCACTAACCAGTGAGTTTGATGTCACCCTTGAGGATATAGCCAATGCGCTGGCAACCATGGGAGATGTAAAAGGCCGCGTTAATTTAATTAATGTTTCAGACTTATTAACTGTGGTTGATGATACCTATAACGCCAATGTTAAATCGGTTAAAGCCGCCATTGATTTACTAAGTGACATGCAAGGGCATCGTATTTTAGCACTGGGCGACATGGGTGAACTTGGCGAAGAAGCACGTCAATATCATCAAGAAGTAGGCGAATATGCATTAGAGCAAGGCATCAATGAGCTGTTTACTTTAGGTGTATTAAGTCGCTATGCCAGTGATGTGTATGGCCTGCCAAATAGACACTTTTCAAACCGTGAGCAAATGCTGCAACAAATTCAAACAAGTATTAAAAAAGTAGATAAAAAAACCACCATAGTCGTGAAAGGATCACGCAGTTCTCGCATGGAGCTTTTAGTAACCGATTTAGTTAATGGCCAGCAACAAGCCATCAATGGAGTATTTTAATGTTAGTTTGGCTGGCAGAGTATTTAACCCAATATTACACGGGCTTTAATGTTTTTTCGTACTTAACCCTACGTGCGATTTTAGGGATTTTAACCGCATTAATGATGTCGCTTTATTTAGGGCCTAAGTTAATTCGCGCTTTGCAACGTATGCAAATAGGGCAAACAGTGCGCGATGACGGTCCACAATCGCATTTATCAAAATCGGGAACACCTACTATGGGTGGCTTACTGATTTTAGCGGCTATTTTTACCAGTACCTTATTATGGGCCGATTTATCAAATAAATATGTTTGGGCAACGTTATTTGTTATTGGCTCGTTAGGAGTGGTTGGCTTTGTGGATGACTACCGAAAAGTTATTCGTAAAGACCCAAAAGGTTTAATTGCTAAGTGGAAGTATTTTTGGCAATCAGTTATAGCCTTAGTTGTTGCTTGTGCATTATTTTTTACCAGCACTCAAGCCAATGAAACTTCGTTAGTTGTACCATTTTTTAAAGATGTATTACCGCAACTAGGCTTGTTTTACATTGTTATTACCTACTTTGCGTTAGTAGGAACATCAAACGCGGTAAACCTTACCGATGGACTTGATGGCCTTGCCATAGTACCCACTATTTTAGTGGCAGCAGCACTGGCAATTATTGCTTACTTAACTGGTAATGTGAATTTTTCGAATTACTTACATATTCCATATTTACCGCTGGCCAGTGAGCTTGTTGTGGTATGTACCGCAATAGTAGGCGCAGGGCTGGGCTTTTTATGGTTTAACACTTACCCAGCGCAAGTATTTATGGGTGATGTAGGCTCATTAGCATTAGGCGGTGCATTGGGTATTATTGCCGTATTAGTTCGCCAAGAGTTACTGCTTATTATTATGGGGGGAGTATTTGTAATGGAAGCCTTGTCGGTTATTTTACAAGTAGGCTCGTATAAATTACGCGGGCAACGAATTTTTAGAATGGCGCCTATCCATCATCATTACGAATTAAAAGGTTGGCCAGAGCCGCGGGTTATTGTGCGCTTTTGGATTATTTCAATCGTGCTAGTGTTAGCTGGCCTTGCGACGTTAAAGATTCGATAAATGCGATACTTAAGTGAGATAAAAAACAAACAAATAACAGTGCTCGGACTCGGTGTAACCGGTCTGGGCATTGTGCGTTTTTTAGTGTCTCAGGGTTTAACACCAACCGTGGTTGATAGCCGAATAAACCCACCGGGAATTGATTGGCTAAAACAAAATACGCCAACCTTAACTACCTGTTTTGGTGATTTGGACAGTGCCGATCTTTGCGCCAGCGATATGATCATTATTAGCCCAGGCCTTAGCTTAACAATTCCAGCAATTGCTAAAGCTATAAACGCAGGCGTTGAAGTGATTGGTGATGTTGAGTTGTTTGCCCGTATTAATACTAAACCTGTGGTTGCTGTTACGGGATCTAATGGTAAATCCACAGTAGTCACACTGGCGCAGCAGGTATTACTTGCTGCTGGTTATAAAGCAGCATTAGGTGGCAACATTGGCACCGCAGTGCTTGATTTACTACAAAGTGATTTAAGTAACAACGACGTTGATGTGTACGTATTGGAGTTGTCTAGTTTTCAGCTAGATACCACAACAAGTTTACAGCCAATTAGCGCCACCGTGCTGAATGTTTCAGAGGATCACCTCGATCGTTACGCCAGTTATCAAGCTTATATAGATTCCAAGCTGAGTATTTATAATAACGCAGCTTTAGTGATAACCAATGCAGACGACGAAGCCACGCATAGTAAAGCAAAATCCCAATTAAGTTTTGGTGCTAACCAGGGCGATTACAGCCTAGGCGAATATCAGCAACAAACATATTTTATGCAGGCTAACAAAGCCTTTTTACCAGTAACTAGCTTGGCAGTAGTAGGCAAGCACAATTATTTAAATGCTCTTGCGGTAATGGCGCTACTTAGCCCGTTTAATATTAGTAAAGCACAATACAGTACAGCATTTAGCCAATTCAATGGCCTTGCACACCGCTGTCAGTTTGTTGCTGAACGTGCTGGAGTTAAATACTTTAATGACTCTAAAGCCACTAATGTGGGGGCTACTATTGCTGCAATAGATAGCCTTGCAACTAATGGCCAACAATTAATAGTTATTGCTGGTGGGGATGCAAAAGGAGCCGATTTAAACGCCCTTACACCTTACTTACAGCAGCATGTTAAAGCGCTAATTTGCTTTGGAAAAGATGCCAAAGATTTAATGGCATTAACCAATAAAAGCCATTTAACCAATAATATGAGCGAAGCGGTAACACTGGCTAAGCAATTAAGCGAGCCCGGTAATATTGTGTTACTTGCCCCAGCTTGTGCCAGTATTGATATGTACAATAACTACATGCAACGCGGCGATGACTTTATACAATGTGTTATGGCGGAACAGCCATGATGGCCTTTGCCGATATTAAAGAAGCACTAACGCCCAAGCCTTCGGCGCAGCTCTACGATGTACCATTATTGTATTGCATGCTGATGTTAATGGGGGTGGGTTTTGTCATGGTTACCAGTGCATCTATGCCTACAGCAGACAGATTATTTGGTAATATTTATCATTTTACTATTCGGCACGGTATATTTTTAGCTTTGTCGTTTTGTTTATTTTGGATCACCACTTCAGTGCCTATGAGCTGGTGGAAAAAAGCGAATCCGTACTTGTTGTTAGTGGGTTTAGGCTTATTACTTATAGTGCTTATTGTTGGCCGAGAAGTAAACGGTTCAACTCGTTGGATACCCATAGGGCCGTTTAACATTCAGGCATCTGAGCTGGCTAAGCTATTCTTTTTTAGTTATATATCAGGTTATTTGGTGCGTAAACGTAGCGAAGTCCAAGAAAACATAAAAGGTTTTATTAAGCCAATACTAGTATTTGCGGCTTATGCAGGATTAATTTTAATGCAGCCTGACTTAGGTACTGTGGTCGTTATGTTTGTAACTACCGTGGGTTTATTGTTTTTAGCTGGTGCCAAACTTTGGCAGTTTTTTGTATTAATTCTAACCGGTGTTGCCTTGGTTATCGGGCTAATAGTGCTAGAACCATACCGTATGGCGCGGGTTATTGGCTTTTTAGAACCGTGGGACGATCCATTTGGCAAAGGGTATCAGTTAGTGCAATCGTTAATGGCTTACAGTCAAGGTGATTGGTTTGGCCAAGGCCTAGGTAACAGCGTACAAAAGCTACAATACTTACCCGAGGCGCATACCGATTTTATTTTTGCGGTAATAGCCGAAGAGCTTGGTTTTGTTGGTGTATCGAGCATATTAATAGTATTAGGCACCTTAGTGTTTAGAGCCTTACTAATTGGCCAAAATGCACTTAAAAATGGTAAAGAATACGAAGGCTATTTAGCGTTGGCAATAGGTATTTGGTTTGCTTTTCAAACCATGGTGAACGTAGGCGCAAGTGCGGGTATTTTACCTACTAAAGGGTTAACACTGCCGTTTATTTCTTACGGTGGGTCGAGTTTACTCATGATGACAATTGCTGCTGGTATTTTATTACGTGTTGATTTTGAAACTAAAATGGCGACCAAACAAGCCACGTCAGGTGGAGCTAAGCGATGAGTAAAAAGTGTGTTGTAGTTGCCGGTGGTACTGGCGGACATATATTTCCGGGTATTGCTGTGGCCGACTACTTAAAGCAGCAAGGCTGGCAAGTAAGTTGGATAGGCACTCCCGATAGAATGGAAGCAACGGTTGTTCCTAAGCATAATATTGATATCAATTTTATTAATGTAAAAGGCGTACGTGGTAACGGAATAAAGCGTCTTATTAAAGCCCCATTCATGGTGCTTAATGCAATATTACAAGCGCGTAAGGTATTGAAAAGCGAAAAGCCCGATGTGGTACTCGCTATGGGCGGTTATGTAACTGGCCCAACAGGTATTGCAGCTAAAAGTTTAGGTATTCCGCTGGTGATCCATGAGCAAAACGCCATTGCCGGTATGAGCAATAAGTGGCTTGCTAAGTTTGCTAATCGGGTATTGGCGGCTTTTCCAAGTGCATTTGCTACAGGGCAAGCCGAGTTAGTTGGTAATCCAGTGCGAGAAAGCGTGGCAAATATTGCAGTGCGAGAAGTATCAAGCCCAATTAATATTTTAGTGGTAGGCGGCTCATTAGGGGCGCAAGTACTTAATACAACTTTGCCTGCTGCGTTTGCAGAGCTGGGTAATACCAATGCTATAAGTGTTTGGCACCAAACGGGTAAAGGGCACTTAGGCAGTGTTGAAGCTGCTTATAAGTCGCATGAATTTAGCACTGAAAATACAAAAGTAGCTGAATTTATAGATGATATAGACACAGCTTACGGCTGGGCTGATATTGTTATTTGCCGCTCGGGCGCGCTCACTGTGAGTGAAATTGCCGCTGCTGGTAAAATGGCAGTGTTTGTGCCTTTTCCGCATGCGGTGGACGACCATCAAACAGCTAACGCACAGTATTTAGTTGTGGCAAATGGTGCATTACTAATGCCACAAGGGCAGTTTAATCAACAATCAATTGTTGCGCTTTTAAGCCCATATTTAGCTAAACCTTCATTAATTAAAGAAATGGCGGCAAATGCAAAACAGCAAGCCATTTTAGATGCCACAGCAAGCGTAGCTATGCACTGTGAGCAAGTAACCAATAAGAGAGCATAAGTGAAACAAACGTCAATAAGAGAGCAATATACACGACCAGCAATGCGTCGCATTGAAACCATCCACTTTGTTGGTATTGGCGGCGCAGGCATGGGCGGCATTGCCGAAGTACTCGCGTTTGAAGGTTATAGGATTACCGGTTCAGACATTGCGCACAGCGCTATGACAGACAGGTTAATTAAAGCCGGTGCAGAGGTGTTTATTGGGCATCACGAAAATAACGTAAAAGATGCCAATGTAGTGGTTGTTTCCAGTGCTATTGATGAAACAAATCCAGAAATTATAGCCGCAAAGGCCGCAAGAGTACCTGTGGTACGCCGCGCCGAAATGCTCGCTGAGCTAATGCGCTTTCGCCACGGTATAGCTATTGCGGGTACACACGGTAAAACTACAACAACCAGTTTAATTGCCAGTATTTATGCACAAGCTGGCCTTGATCCAACATTTATAATTGGTGGCTTGTTAAATAGTGCCGGCAGCAATGCAAAAGTAGGTAAAAGCGACTTTTTAATCGCCGAAGCGGATGAAAGCGATGCCTCATTTTTACACTTACAGCCAATGGTATCGGTGATCACTAATATTGAAGAAGATCACATGGAAACCTATGGCGGCAGCCTAGAAAAAATGAAAGACACTTATGTGGACTTTATTCATAACCTGCCGTTTTATGGCTTAGCTGTAGTGTGTATTGACTCTGAAGTAGCGAGCGAGCTTATACCGCGTTTTGGTCGCCCAGTGATTACTTATGGCGAGTCGAGCGATGCGGATTATCGCATGAGCGACTTTAGCCAGTCGGCAAACACGTGCAAGTTTACGGTAACCAATAAACAAGGCGAGAGCTTAACCGCAACGCTAAATATGCCAGGCAAGCATAATGCACTTAATGCCACTGCAGCTATAGCGGTAGCAAAAGATCAAAATATTGCTAATTTCGCTATTTTAGAAGCATTGCAAAAATTTGAAGGTATTGGCCGACGTTTTCAGCACTACGGTGAATTTGAAAACGAACGTGGCAGCGTAATGTTAGTTGACGATTATGGGCATCATCCGTCAGAAGTGGCCGCCACTATTACCGCTGCTCGTGAAGGCTGGCCAGATAAGCGTTTAGTTATGGTGTATCAACCTCATCGCTTTACTCGTACTCGCGACTTGTACGAAGATTTTGTAAAGGTATTAGCCGAGGTTGATCAGTTGTTACTACTCGATGTATACAGTGCTGGCGAAGAGCCAATTGTAGGCGCAGATAGTAAAAGCTTATGCCGTAGTTTACGCCAGCGCGGTAAAGAGCCCCGCCACGTAGCTAATAGCGCAGAGCTGGCAAGCGTATTAGCCGATTGCTTACAAAATAACGATTTAGTATTAACCCAAGGGGCTGGCAACATAGGGCAATTAGTAAAAACCTTAGCCGCTACGGGTATGTCGATAGAAAAACTTAAACAAGGTGAAGTATGACACAGTTAAATACGCAGTTTGGTAAAGTAGCGGTGCTGTTAGGGGGTAACTCAGCAGAGCGTGAAGTGTCATTAAGATCAGGACAAGCGGTATTAAATGCATTGCAAAATCATGGCATAAACGCCATTGCCTTTGACCCAAAAGAGCGCCCGTTATGGGAGCTAAATGAGTTAGCAATTGATAGAGTGTTCATTGCACTGCATGGTCGTGGTGGCGAAGACGGTACAGTGCAAGGTGCGCTTGAATTTATGAACCTGCCGTATACTGGCAGTAACGTACTAGGCTCAGCGCTGGCTATGGATAAAGTGCGTTGTAAGCATTTATTTAAATCGGCAGGGTTAAGTACCGCTCCTTATACCGTGGTTGATGCCAAAAAAGGCTTTGATGCAGCGGCAATAATGCAGCAATTTAAAAAAGTGATGGTAAAGCCGTCACACGAAGGCTCAAGTATTGGTATGGCACAAGCAAGCACGCCACAAGAGCTTGAAGATGCACTGAGTAATGCGTTTAAGTTTGATAGCCAAGTGCTAGTTGAACAGTGGATCAGTGGCCGCGAATTTACCATAACGGTATTAGGCGATGAAGTGTTGCCAGTAATCGAAATGACAACCCCCAATGGTTTTTATGATTACCAAGCTAAATATCAAGCAACCACCACGCAGTATCATTGCCCTGCAGATTTATCGCCTGCAGATACCGAGCACTTACAAGCAATGGCACTCGATGCATTTGATTTAGTAGGTGCTAGCGGCTGGGGACGCGTAGATGCAATGCAAGATCAGCAAGGTAATTTTTACTTATTAGAAGTAAATACAGTACCCGGTATGACCGAAAAGTCGCTTGTACCTATGGCGGCAAAAGCACATGGTGCAAGTTTTGAGCAATTAGTTGTTCGCATTTTGGAGCAAACACTTTAATATGCATCCCCTTTTAGAAAAAACGCTACAAATCAAACAGCAACTTAACTGGTCGCTAATTTTTGGGGTGAGTTTTTTTCTAGCTGTGGTAATCGGCTTAGTGCAAATTACTACAGGTGTATCGGATTGGTTGGTAGAAAATAAAGATGCCCAAATTAAACACTTAACGGTGCAGGGTAATCCTAAATATACCGACGAAATCGCTATTATTAGGGCGATTAAAAAAGCAGATTTAACTAGCTTTTTTGACCTTAATGTAAAGCATGTACAGCAATTGGTACAAGATTTACCTTGGGTGGCAAGTGTATCGGTGCGTAAACAATGGCCCGACACACTGCAAGTTTATGTAGTTGAGCACCGCGCTGTTGCGCATTGGAATAGTGACTTGTTACTTAATCAAAACGGCGATGCATTTGAAGCTAAAAGTAATAAGTTAAGTAAAAACTTACCTCAACTATATGGCCCAGAGGGCAGTGAGCAAGAAGCATGGATTGCGTTTCAGCAATTTGACGAAATGCTAAAAGTAAACGCATTAACGTTAAAAAGTTTAGCGTTATCGGAGCGTTTCTCATGGCAGTTGTGGCTAGATAATGGAGTGCGCTTAAATTTAGGGCGCAAAGACAAAGCTAAGCGTGTACAGCGTTTTATAGACGTTTATCCACGCATGGAAAAGCGTGCAGATGCTCAAATAGATGCAATCGATTTACGCTACGATACTGGCCTTGCAGTCAGCTTTAAGCCATTGCAAGAAGAACAATTACAAAATAAGAGTAAGGCATGACTAAGTCAGCAGAAAGAAACCTAGTGATTGGATTAGACGTTGGCACCTCAAAAGTGATTGCAACGGTAGGTGAAATCACCGCAGACAACAAACTCAGTATTGTTGGTGTAGGCACGCAAATATCCCGAGGTATGGATAAAGGCGGCGTAAACGATTTAAACTTAGTATCTGAGTCTATTCGCCGAGCCATAGACGAAGCCGAATTGATGGCTGATTGTCGTATTAGCTCAGTGTACCTTGGTATCTCTGGCAAGCATATACAATGCCAAAACGAAAGCGGTGTAGTAGCAATTAACAACACCGAAGTAACCGATGAAGACATTGAAAATGTGATTCATATTGCCCGCTCAGTGCCTATTTCAGCAGAGCGTAAAATGCTACATGCGTTACCACAAGAATACAGTATCGACATGCAAGAGGGGATTAAAAATCCACTCGGTATGAGCGGCGTACGTATGGAAGCACGTGCTCACATTATTACGTGCTCAAACGATATGGCAAAAAATATCGAAAAATGTGTACAGCGTTGTGGGCTTGAAGTTGACCAGCTTATTTTTACTGCACTTGCCTCATGTTACTCGGTACTGACCGATGATGAAAAAGAGCTGGGAGTAGCAGTACTTGATATTGGTGGTGGCACTATGGATATCACTATATACATTAATGGTGCACTGCGTCACTCAGCGGTTATTCCGGTGGCGGGTAACCAAGTAACTGGCGATATAGCAAAAATATTTCGCACACCTATATCACATGCAGAGGCACTCAAAGTACAATACGCCTGTGCTAGTAGCCAAATGGCCAGTAATGAAGACACCATAGAAGTACCGAGTGTAGGCGGACGCCCAGCTAGATTAATGTCGCGTCATACATTATCGGAAGTGGTAGAGCCAAGATTTAGAGAATTATTTGAATTAGCGATGGAAGAAATTCGTCGCTCAGGGTTAGAAGACCAAATTGCAGCAGGTCTCGTTATCACAGGCGGAACTGCTAAAATGGCCGGCGCAATGGAAGTAGCAGAAGATATTTTCCAAATGCCGGTAAGAATAGGCAAACCAATTGGGATAGTTGGTTTGACAGACTATGTGGACGATCCTTCGTACGCAACCGCTGTTGGTTTGTTACAATACGGGCGTACCATGCAATCAATGAATGCACAAAAGTTGAAAGCAGAAGGGAATAATAATTTATGGAGCCGCATTACTAAGTGGTTCCAAGGCGAGTTTTAGTACTCAAGTCGGAGAGTAAACATGTTTGATATGATGGAACAACATAGCGAAGAAGCTGTAATAAAAGTAATTGGCGTGGGCGGCGGCGGCGGTAACGCTGTTGAGCACATGGTAAAACAGCAAATTGAAGGCGTATGCTTTATTGCTGCTAATACAGACGCACAAGCATTACGTAACTCAGCAGCGCACGTTACTGTACAATTAGGCACGCAAATAACCTCTGGGTTAGGAGCCGGTGCAAACCCTGAAATAGGTCGTCAATCAGCTGAAGAAGATGCTGATACAATTCGTGCCAGCCTTGAAGGTGCCGACATGGTATTTATTGCAGCAGGTATGGGCGGCGGTACTGGTACTGGTGCAGCGCCTGTAGTGGCAAAAATTGCAAAAGAGCTTGGTATTTTAACCGTAGCAGTAGTTACACGTCCTTTTGACTTTGAAGGTAAAAAGCGAGCTGCAGCTGCTGAACAAGGCATTAATGAATTGTCAGAAATTGTAGATTCACTTATTACAATTCCAAACAATAAACTGCTTAAAGTTTTAGGAAAAGGGACTACACTTTTAGATGCCTTCGCTAAAGCTAACGACGTATTATTTGGTGCGGTTCAGGGTATTGCAGAGTTAATTACTCGCTCTGGTCTGATCAACGTGGATTTCGCCGACGTACGTACAGTAATGTCAGCAATGGGTCCTGCAATGATGGGTACTGCGTCTGCATCAGGTCCTGATCGTGCACAAGAAGCAGCAGAAGCGGCTATCTCAAGCCCATTACTTGAAGACGTAGATTTAACAGGTGCTAAAGGTATCTTGGTTAATATTACTGCGGGTATGGACATTGCGATTGAAGAATTTGAGATTGTTGGTAACCACGTAAAAGCATTGGCATCAGAAAATGCTACTGTGGTTGTAGGTGCAGTAATTGACCCTGAAATGACCGATGAATTACGTGTAACTGTAGTTGCAACTGGCTTAGGTGGCGATCGTCGTCCGCAGTTTGGCATTGTTGATAATGGCTTTAAAAAAGCATCAGGTTCTGATGTAGCCAGCACTTCAAACCAAAGTAGCAGCATGTACGTACCAAGCTTTGCAAGCCAAGGCACAAGCGCTGAAGAAAACACAGCAAAGACGCAAGTTGAAAGTGACGAAAAAACAACTTCATCTAGTGCTAACAAAAGCACAACGAGTGCTGCAGCGCCAAGTAACAAAAAATCAGATAAGTCAGAAGGCGGAGATTATTTTGATATTCCTGCTTTTTTACGTAAACAAGCTGATTAATATAAACAGTATTTCGTTTGAAATGTGAACGAATATTGCAATTGCGGCGTATTTATGTTAGTATCCGCCGTCTAACTGTAACTGAATTTAAGTGAGCGAACCTATGATTAAACAGCGAACGATTGCACAAGTAGTCAAAGCCATAGGAATTGGACTTCATAAAGGTGAGAAGGTCACAATAACTCTCCGACCTGCGAGCGCAAATACTGGGATTGTATTTCGTCGTGTCGACCTTGATCCGGTTGTTGATTTTGAAACAACACCTGAAGCCGTTGGTGATACGCAATTATGTACCTGTTTAATTAACAAAGATGGTGTTCGCTTATCAACTACTGAGCATCTTATTGCCGCTGTTGCTGCAATGGGTATTGATAATCTAATTGTAGAATTAGATAGCTCAGAAGTGCCAATAATGGATGGTAGTGCATTACCATTCATTTATTTGTTACAAAAAGGCGGTATTGAAGAGCAAAATGCAGCAAAACGCTTTATTCGTATTAAAGAAAAAGTACGTATTGAAGAAGGCGATAAATGGGCCGAGTTAGAACCGTATGACGGTTTTCATATCGACTTTGAAATTGCCTTTGATCACCCAGCTATCAATGAAAGTCGCCAACGTATTGGTTTAGATATTACGACGAAAAGCTTTATTGAAGAAATTAGCCGTGCACGTACTTTTGGTTTTATGAAAGACATTGAATATATGCATGCTAACAACCTAGCATTAGGTGGCAGCATGGATAGCGCAGTAGTACTTGATGAGTTTAAAGTGTTAAATCCAAACGGTTTACGCTACAGCGATGAGTTTGTTAAGCATAAGATATTAGACTGTGTTGGTGACATGTTTATGACAGGTCATAACATTTTAGGTAAAGTAACTGCATTTAAATCGGGTCACGATTTAAATAATAAATTACTACGTAAATTAATGGCTACTGAGTCAGCATGGGAGTGGGCAACCTTTGAAACGCCTGTAACGATGCCTGCACCCGGCCTTGAATTAGCGCCAGCCTAATTTATTGCTCACACAGTTATAAAAAATGACGCTAATTAGCGTCATTTTTTTTGCCTATTGAAAATACTTTAAGTGCGTAGCTACCTACAGCTACAGCTCTAAAATACTTTGTAACTGCTTCAAATGAGTAACGGTATAGGTAGGCTTTATACCCTCGGGCAACTGCTCGTTTGGGTGTTGTAACCAGCAGGTATCAATCCCCGCATTATTACCGCCTAAAATATCGCTTGTGGCAGTATCGCCAACCATTAATATTTGGCTTTTATCTGGGTTACCCATTAATTCAAAGGTATGGTCAAAAATAGCTTTATTAGGCTTAGCTATGCCCACTAATTCAGAAATGACTAACCATTCAAACATATCTTTTAAACCAGTATGCTCAAGGCGCACGGTTTGTAAACGTGCAAAACCATTAGTAATAATACCCAACTTAGCGTGGGGCTTAAGTTTATTTAACAGCTCTATGGCACCGGGTAGCGGCTCGCATATTTCTGCCATAGCATCTAAAAATGCATCATTAAGCTCTTTTGCTGGCACATTTAGTTTAGTAGCCCATTCGCTAAAGCGAGTAACCTGCAAGTAGTCGGCACTAATGTCGCCATTTTGGTAATCAACCCATAGTTGCTTATTGGTTTTTTGATAATGAAGATAGTCGGCTTGGCTAAAATCTACGTTATATGTTTTAAACATGCGAGTCATGCCCGCTAAAATATCAAATCTAAACAAGGTTTCGTCTGCATCAAACAGCACGTAACTGTATTTCATTAAACTTCCTAAAATTAATTTGTTTGGCAATAAAGCGCTGAATGTAAAAAAGGTGCCATGGCCAAAGTAAGTGCCTGAGTATAGGTACTTTCGCGGGTGGCGTGGTTATTAGTGAGTAAACCAATAGCGCCGCCTTGCTGCTTTATATTGGTGGTATTAAAAGCCTTATCCATAACATCGCCAAGCTCTGCACCATTAAGTAATGCGTTATACAGTATTTGCGGCAAAGGTAGGTTGCTACTGCGCCCTACAACTTGATTTACCGCGTTATCGATAACTACATAGGCAAAGGTTGCGGCACCGTAACTAAATTGCTCTGCACCGCCTTCCATGGCCACATAATAGTGGGCTTGGTAGTGCTCTTTGCAGTAATTCACTCGGTTTTGTGCGCCAATGCGAGTTTGCTCTTCACCAATAGGTTGATCAGGCACACCCGAGGGAGCATTTACACCTTGGCAGTCAATGTCACGCTCTGGAAAATATATGCTAAAAATGCACTTAGCAGCATTTATTTTTACTGGGTTTTTAGAGCCCACAATAACTTTTAATGGTTGCGACATGCTGATCTCACTTTAAGCAAAATCAGCAGTGTACGTGAGTTGGCTTTAACAAAAAAGGGCTGTGGGTTATCCAATATCAAATAGGTAAATCCAGTGGTGCTAGGTTTTCTAATGCTCGTTTTTTTAAAATAATATCTTTAATGAGTGGGGTAAGTACCAACTCCATTGCCAAGCCCATTTTACCGCCAGGCACTACCAAGGTATTAATACGCGACATAAAGCTACCTTGGATCATCTGTAAATAGTACGGAAAATCGACATCTTCAATGCCCCTAAAGCGGATCACCACAAAGCTTTCATCGAGTGATGGAATGTCTTTTGCGCTGAACGGGTTAGAGGTATCTACGGTAGGGACTCGTTGAAAGTTAATATGGGTGCGTGAAAATTGTGGAGTAATATGGTTAATATAATCGTCCATACTGCGCACTATAGATCCCATTACCGCTTCGCGTGAGTGACCACGATCAGAGGTGTCGCGGATCAGCTTTTGGATCCACTCAAGGTTGATAATGGGCACCATACCAATAAGTAAATCTACATGTTTTGCTACATCCACATTGTGCTCTTGATCTACAACAGCGCCATGCAATCCTTCGTAAAATAATAAATCGGTATTTTGCTCTAGGTTTTGCCACGGAGTAAATGTGCCGGGCAATTGGTTGTAAGGGACCGCTTCGTCAAAGGTATGTAAATAACGACGCAGTTTACCTTGGCCGGTTTCACCGTAGCTATCAAATAGGGTTTCTAGTAAACCAAAGTCGTTGGCTTCGCGGCCAAAGTAGCTAATATGTTTGCCTTCTTGTTGCGCGTCACGTACTTTTTTTTCCATTTCAGGGCGAGTGTAACGATGAAAGCTATCCCCTTCGATAAAAGCCGCACTAATGTTAAGGCTACGAAAAATATGTTTAATTGCATTCGTGGTGGTAGTTGTCCCCGCACCTGAAGAGCCGGTTATTGCAATAATAGGATGTTTAGCTGACATATTAATTCTCTTTTATAAGACCCGGTTAGTTATAAAGATGTTGCTGGTCTAGGTCAAGTGACGTAATCAGCAAATAACGTTATCATGGGGTGCTTAAAAATAAAACGAGATAGAGCATGAAATTTTTAAAACCACTACTAGGGTTGTTTTCAATAAGCGCTTTAACGCTCTCAGTAGCACAGGCAAGTATGCCCAAAAGCCAAGTATTATTAGCCGATTTAAATACTCCTTATGGCCTGCAAGTTACTATTGTGAGCGACAGTGATAGTTATAATAATCAGCCTCATATACACAATAATGGTGTTTACTTTACCCATGAAGTATTAAGTGTTGAGCAAAGCCAAACCGATATTGCTTACTACGACTTTGCAACAAAACAAATTATTAATATAACCAATACGCCAGTAAGCGAATACTCACCAACCGTAATGCCAAATAAACAAAGCTTATCGGCAATTGTGGTAGAGGCCAATGGCAAGCAAAAGCTATGGCAATATCCGCTTGATAGCGAAGTTGCAGCAAGTCGTATTTTTGACTGGATAGAGCCAGTGGGATATCACGCATGGGGTATAAATAACGATTTAGTCATGTTTATTTTAGGTGAGCCACATACATTACAATATAGCTTGGTTGCAGCGGCAAAAGGGCAAGTTGTGGCAAAAAACATTGGTCGTACGCTTATTTACAATCATACAATGGCGCAGTTTATATTTAGTTACACCCAAAATGAGCAACATATTGTAGCGCGTTTTAACCCACAAACTAAGCAGGTAGAAAACTTACTTAGATTGCCGCTACAAGTACAAGACTTTATCTTAAAAGACGACAGTACGCTGGCTTATGCGCTTAACAACCGTGTTTACCAACGTAACCTTAGTGGCAATAACACTGTATCGCAATGGCTGGATTTAACACCCTATTGCCATACCAATATTACCCGTATGAGTTATAACAACGACAAACTTGCTTTTGTTTGTGATGTAGCTGAGGACTAATTTAAATAAATTTCAGACTTTATAATGCGTATGCGTTAAGGTTATGCGCAAATTTAACTAATAGGGATTACAACGTGGCTTATAGTGCAGACGAGCTTACTGAGCAGCTAATTAAATTAGAGTGTAGAAGTAATTTTAAAATAAAGAATATTGCCGAATACATGTTAGTTAATTCAAAAGAAGCGTTTTACACGCACAGTGAAGGCGGCAAAGGTAAAATTATAATTCGCCCAGCGTTTGAAGTGTTTAGTGATGATTTTACCGATATTGATGGGGTAGTGCGTACTCAGGGCTACTTTCATAGTAGCGAAATGACGCGTTTTCCTACGCGTATTTATAAAAGTGCACAGCCGATTCATTATGGTGTCGCGTTTAAAATAAACTCTGAACAAGCAGCAAAAGATTTTATTGCTAAACTAACGATGATTTTAGGCGGGTAATAGTAAAGGTTTATAAATCAGCTTTCAGGCTTCAGATTTAACAAAATATCGGCCAAGCTAGGTTTAGGTTATAAGTAGGCAAGGCAGTATGCCGCGCTTTTTTAAAGCCTGGTAAATTTAACACCACAGCGCAAAATGCTAGGTATTAGTAAAAAACAAACCAAGCTCGCAGTAAATTATTAGCTACGAAGCTTGGTTTTGTTATCAGCTCTAGGCTCTAAAATAAAACCTAGAACCCTAATATAGCTACTTACCTTTTAAGAAGTTATTAACCGATTCAAGCTCACGATTTTTCAGTGCAATACAATCATTAGTACTTTCTTCTAGCTTACTTAAAGTACGAGCGTAACCTGGTATTTCAGCTAACTTAGTATTAAAGAAGCTTTGTGTTGTGGCAAAGCTATTTGCATCACAATTTGCAGTTGTAAAATACGGTAGGTTAGGGATAAAAAACGGCGGTAAGCTTGCTGTTACTTTATCGTAATTACTGTAAACCCAGTCAATAAACAGCGCTTGGCGCTCATCAGTATAGCTTTGTCCTGCTAAAATAGTGCGCATGTCGGATGCGGTTACTTCATCTGTTAAGCTGTAAGCCAATACTGCTTTTTGCAGTGCAGGTTTTGCAAAGTAGCCCATAGCCGAGAGCATATTAGTACGTACTTGTGGATCTTTGGTGGTTTTAAAGGTTGCCATAAATTGATCAAGCAACGCTTTATCGCCGTTAAAAGCAGCTAAAGTTAAATAAGTACCTGCTAAGTACGGGTCTACTTTTTGTGGATCGTTTAAATAAACCTGAGTTTGCTGTTTTGCTTTATTGATCACATTTTGATCTTCGCCATCAAAACCTAAACGCGATACAACCGCAGCTCGAAGTTGTGAAATAGCGCCATCTTCACCTACTTTTGCCTCTAAGCCATATTTTTTAGCCGCAGGGGTTACTGCACCACGAATAAATTTAGGCCATAAGTCTTTATTGCTATCGTCTTTAAAGGTGCGTTGTTGCGATACTAAATAGCCCAGCGCGGTATTAGCAACGCGAGGGTGGCTGTCGCTTATAAATACTTCAAGCGTTTGCATTAACTTAGCGGCCGATATAACACCAGCATCAAGTAGTGCATCGGTAGCAGATAATAACGCTAAACGTTCGCGGTCATCTAGCTTGTCAGCAGCATTGTCGATAAGCGCACTAAACTGTGCATCGTCCATCACCCAGCGGTAATAACCCAATGCGCCTTGATCGGGATAAATCCACTCGGGTGCAAAATCTAAATCTAGCGTTTGGCTTTGTTTATTAAGTAATACGTTCGCTGTTTTTACTTTATCGCCCGCGCCATATTTAATTGCAACAGGCACATTCCATAATTGCTCAGGCGCATCAACACCGGCATTTACAAAGCGACTTTGCGATATAGTTATTTTACTACCTTGCTGAGCTACTTTAATCAGTGGGTAGGAAGATTGCTCAATAAACGATTTTAAAACACTCGCTACATCTTTATTAGAAGCTTTGCCAAGTGCTTGCCATAAATCGGCAGCTTCGGCATTTTTATAGGAAAATTCTTTTAAGTAATTTTGAATACCTTTTTGAAAGGCCTCTTCACCTATCCAGTTTTCAACCATAGCAAGTACCGAGCTACCTTTGCTATAAGCAAGGCCTAAACCATCCATAATATCGGCTTCGGTTTTAATTGGTTTACGAATTGGTTTAGTACTCAAACGCGCATCAAGTGGCATAACGTTATTTTGTGGTAAATCTAGGTGCGATTCAAATTCAGGGTTTAGTTGCTTGGTAATTTTTGCCGCCATCCAACTAGCAAACGCTTCGTTTAACCATAAATCGTTCCACCACTTCATCGTTACTAAGTTACCGTACCATTGGTGTGCAAGTTCGTGAGCAATAATAGACACATTGCGTTGTTTTTTACTGCGCGTAGCGGCAGCTAAATCAACCAATAAAATATCTTCTCGGTAGGTTACAAGTCCTGAGTTTTCCATGGCACCAAACGGAAATTCAGGTACAGCCACCGAATCTAGTTTTTGATACACATAAGGAATACCAAAATACGCCTCAAGTGCGCCTAGTACTTTTGGCATGTTTTCTTTTGCGTACTGGGCTAAATGAATTTTACCTTGTGGGGTAATTACGCGCCCTGGCACCGACATACCTTCAACATTAAGCTCTTCAAAAGGGCCCACAGCCATTGCTACTAAATAAGAAGGAATAGGCGGTGTTTTATCAAAAAAGTGGGTGGTCATGTCGCCATTTACTGTAGTTTTAAGCTCAGGTGTATTGGCATATACTTTTTGTGAGGTAGGCGCGGTAATAGTGAGCTGAAATGGAATTTTGTAGCTTGGCTCGTCAAACACCGGAAATGCACGGCGCGCATCACTCATTTCAAACTGAGTAAATAAGTAAGGTGTAC
The DNA here is from genome assembly GCF_040308685.1 of Pseudoalteromonas sp. 20-MNA-CIBAN-0454. NCBI lineage: Bacteria > Pseudomonadati > Pseudomonadota > Gammaproteobacteria > Alteromonadales > Pseudoalteromonadaceae > Pseudoalteromonas > Pseudoalteromonas sp. 20-MNA-CIBAN-0454. Next base: position 66,895 of record NZ_JBEOOB010000011.1, read on the forward strand.
CTTGATCTAATGTTTTATATAGCCCAACACTTTGGCGATTATATGGCGCTGAAAAATCAATTTTTAAGGTGTATTTACCCGGCTGAATTTGCTCATCACAGCTAAATTTTACTTTACCGGTTTTGAGCATTTCGCTGTTTAAGTCACAATTTTGCTCGCCAAGTAATTGTGCCATTTTAGTTGCGTAAGCCACGCCGTTTAGCTCTATGTAGTTAGTTGGCTTGAGTACTTCTAAAATAATTTCAGTCATTCCGCTAAAGTTATCTTGGCTTGGATCGAGTGTTAACGACACTGATTGACTGCTTGGTTTTGCGAGTTTTTCAATTACAAATTCGTTAGCATTTGCTGCGTTCATCGCGAATGCAACACTTACGGTTAAGAGGCTTTTAAGAAACATAGTATCCCTAGTTTATTATTGTTATAAATGACTAAAGTAGACAGCGTTACCACGCTACTTCAATAGAAACGGTATTATATGCGGATATCCTAGCAGCTTTCTTTTATGGAGTAATCGAATAACCCCGGATTTGGACGAGTAAATAGTAACAAAGTTTGTCAGTGACTATCGCGATTGATAAAGCGCTGCCAATGCAGTTGTGAGTTAATAACGCGAATTTGCCCAATTATGCTATTTAACACTGCTACATTGCTATAATTTGGGTGTGGGTATTCGTTAAAGCCCATTAAATAATTAAACGCGTCTTTAGAGTTAGCTTGCAGTGCATAAATACGTACTTGCTGCTCAAAGTTAAGCCGCAGGCTACTTATAGCGGTTTTCATTCCGAGTTGGTCAATGTTTGGAATTGCACATTTTTGTAAGTAACCAGCGCGCTCGCCTTCGCCGCTAAACCAAATGCGAACTTTTTCGCTGTAGCGACCGGTTTTAGCTGGCAAGTCGAACATTAATCGCTGTTGGTTTTGGCTTTTTATAAATGCTAAATAGTCGTTAAAGCCAGCATTAATTAGCGCTTGATGTACAGGAATAAGTCGCGGTTTTATTTTTCCGTGGGTATGAAAACTAAAACATAAAATGTTTTGCTCAACAGTTAAGTCATCAAGTGTTAAACAGCCTATTTCGTCACTATAAGCGCCCGTATAGTAAGCAATTAATGGCAACCAAAAATGCCAATGTTTTGCTTGTTCACGCACCACGCGCATATCGCCATAAATATAGCCAGTGTAAAGTGTGTGCAGCTCCATAGCTGAAAAAGGACGGCGACCAAGATGGGTTTTCAACGGTGTACCTTGAAAATAATGACAAAATACATTTTATACCCAAAACATAGCAAGATGCGAGTATGTTTTGGGTATAAATACTTATACCTAATTAATTAAAACAAAAAAGCCAACTAGCACGAATGCAGTTGGCTTTTTTTATGCTTTATTAATTAAGCTATAGTGAATTATTCACTTAATGCGCGTGCTAAACCTACTGGTTCAATTTCTACGCATACTTGGTCGTCATTCCAGTTAAGGCCAACTAAAGCATTGTCTTCGTTTAGGTCTTCAACCCATTCATCTAAAAATTCATCAAGGCCAATTTCTACTGGGCTGTACTCTTTCCACTCGTCTTTACACTGAGCTTTAGCAGCCGCTTCGCTTTCCCAAAGTAGTAATACGTCAGTCTCGTCAAATTGATTTGAATCACACACTACAAAGCCATTATCTTCTGCACCTAGTGCCCAAATTACTTCGCTCATACGTACTTTTTCAACAAAGTTGACTAGTTCTGATTCAATCTCGATATCGCTCATGTGTTTACCTTTTTAAATTAATGACTAGGACTGGTATTTATTGCTGCTTGGCGTTGGCCATATTGCTCATAAAAAGCAACAAGCGCTGAATGCTGACTAATGTCGGTTAGTTCACGAAAGCAAATCCAATCAAGCAGGCAGTATAAACTGATGTTGAGGTATTCACAGCCTTTAAATTCATCATCAGTTAAATGATCATTTAAAAAGTGTAATGTTTCAACAATACGTTCGTTTTGCAAATTAAAAAATAACGCATCACTTTGCGTATCAAAACCAGAGCGCTGGCATAAAAGCATTTCCACTAAAGAGTCATTACAGGCATTAATAGTGGTAAGTAAGTGCTCTTGCGGCCAAGTTAATTTTGGCTGTGCTGTTTTTTCAAGTAAATAACGCAGTATTGAGTTTGAATCACTAAGGGTTAAATTGCCATCTACGAGAATAGGGATTTTGCGTGCTGGGTTTTTGCTCACCATAGTTGGGCGATCTTGCGCTGAAAAAATATCCAGATTAATAAACTCTAAATCACAGTTATTTTCCAGCGCCCATATTCTAATACGGCGTACATAAGGCGAGGTAACAGAACCAAATAGTTGCATAATTACTCCATAAAAAAGCCGCATAAGCGGCTTTTTTCAAAATTTACAGTACAGAATAAGTTACTCTGAACGGCTGGTTACTTCAAGTAAATGGTAACCAAACTGTGTTTGTACTGGGCCTTGTACTTGATTAATTGGCGCAGAGAACACCACTTTATCAAACTCTGGCACCATCATACCTGGGCCAAACTCACCAAGAGCACCGCCATCTTGACCTGAAGGACAGTTAGAGTGTGCTTTTGCTAACACAGCAAAGTCTTCACCTTGTTCAATTTTTTCTTTTAAATCTAAACACTGTGCTTCACTATCTACTAATATATGTCTTGCGCTTGCCACTGTCATAAAATCTCCTAATAATTAATCTGGTTGTTTTTTAATCATACTAACGTGTATTTTAGTTAGTTTAAACTAATTGTAACGGTTTTAACCTAGTTAATAGCTAATGTCGCTTCAATTGCTGCAGTTAGTTTTTCTGATTCGGGGGCTACTTTACTGTTAAAGCGCGTAATTGTTTTACGATCAGCAGACACTAAATACTTATAAAAATTCCAATTAGGTGAGCTGGTTTGGCTATTTAAGTGTTTAAAAATAGGGTTTGCATCGCTGCCGCGCACTGCGCTGGTGGCAAACATAGTGAAAGTAACCCCGTAATTAACAAAGCAGACTTTGGCGGTGTCTTGCTCGTTGTTTTCTTCTTGAAAAAAATCATCAGAAGGAAATCCCAATACCACTAAGCCTTGATCTTTATATTTATTATAAACCGCTTCAAGCCCTGCAAATTGCGGCGTAAAGCCACAGTTACTCGCTGTATTAACAATTAGCAGCGGTTGGTTTTCAAATTGGCATAAGTTAACAAACTCTTTTGAGCGTAGTTTACGCAAAGTAACGTTAGTAAAGTCTTGGCAGTTATTTTGTTTTTTAATGGGGTGCTCAGCCGTGCTTTGCGCTTGAGCTAATGTGGGTAAAAGTAACGCCATTAATGCTAATAATATTATTTTTATCATTTTTAATGCCTAAAGTTAAAAGGTTACATATTGTTTATAGCCTCAATAATACGCTAATATAAACGCAACTGATCAACCTTATCTAGACCTTATGACAATCCGTTTAGCACGCCCAGAAGATTTAAAAACTATAGTCGCAATTTATAACGAAACCATTGCCAGCAGAATGGTTACCGCCGATACCGAAGAGGTAAGCGTTACCGACAAGCAAGCTTGGTTTGATAGTCACACTTCTCAGCGGCCAATTTATGTATATTCTGAAAATGACCAAGTGTTAGCATGGCTTAGTTATAAACCGTTTTATGGGCGCGTAGCTTACGAAGGCACGGTAGAAATAAGTATTTATATTACCGCTAAAGCACAAGGCAAAGGTTTAGGTAAAACACTGATGGAGTTTGCCCAAACGCAAGCTAAGCAACTTAATATTAAAGTGCTGCTAGGGTTCATTTTTAGTCATAATTTACCCAGTATTAAACTATTTAAACACTTTAATTTTAGTGTGTGGGGCGAGTTACCACAGGTGGCCATTATGGATAATAACCCTTACAGCTTAACTATTTTTGGTAAGCACTTATAACCGTAGCGATTAATTAAAAGTGCTTACTCCACACCTAAACATTTAAGCGTCGCGGGGTAGGCCTTTTTCAACAATTCTGATAAGCCTTGCGGTTTTACGCAGTATAGTACCTTGCTTATTGCGTTGCTGTTGCAGCGCCCAATTTATATGCTCTAAAACCAGTTCACTGCAAGCTAAGCTTTTATCTTCTAGGGCATGAATAATGCTAGGGCTAAATTCAGCATTACCTAAGCCTACAGCCAAATTACGCAACCAACGCTCGTGGCCAATACGACGAATAGGGCTGCCTTCGGTGTTTTTTAAAAAAGTGGCTTCATCCCAAGCAAACAGCTCAAGCAGGTCTTTATCTTTTAATTGAATGCGCGGATGAAAATCATTTTCGTCGGTAAGTTGGCCATAACGATTCCACGGGCAAACTAATTGGCAGTCGTCACAACCATAAACGCGGTTACCTAATAATGTTCGGTATTGCTCTGGAATAGGGCCTTGTAGCTCAATGGTTAAGTACGATATACACTTACGTGCATCTACCACGTAGGGCTCAACAATAGCGCCAGTTGGGCATAGTGTTATGCAGGCTACGCATTTACCACAGCCTTCAAAGGTGTTTTCTGCATCTATGGGCAGCGGTAAATCAACAAATAACTCACCTAAAAAAAACCAAGAACCGGCTTCTTTATTAATAAGTAATGAGTGTTTACCGCGCCAGCCCAAGCCTGCTTTTTCAGCAAGTTGGCGCTCAAGTACCGGGGCTGAGTCGACAAAAGGCCTAAAACCGTATTCGCCAATTTCGAGCTCTATTTTTTGGCCTAATTTTTTTAAGCGATTACGCATTAATTTATGGTAGTCGCGGCCAAGAGCATAGCGACTTATATACGCTTTTTCTGAGTTTTTAAGGGTTTTGGCAAAACCTGCATCGGGGGGCAGGTAATTCATTTTTACCGAAATAACACGCTGCGTTCCGGGCACTAACTCAGCAGGGCGAGCGCGTTTCATACCATGAGCGGCCATGTAATCCATATTGCCATGGTAGCCGGCGTCGAGCCAACGTTGCAGCTGCGTTTCATGCTTGCTTAAGTCTATATCAGTAATACCTACTTCGCTAAAGCCAAGCTCTTGTCCCCACGCTTTAATTTGTTGGGCAAGGTTTTTATAATCAGGAACTGTGTCGCTCACATGCATCACACGGTTAAATAAATAGCTGGGTAATTTAACATATTTAGCTTATGGGTAAAACGCTTGTTATACCCATAAGCTTGTTAGCAAATACCTATTTTTAATAAAATAGGTATTACTGCACAAAGCGTTTTAGTTGTTGTTGTGTTTGTTGGCTGAGGGTTTGTGATTGTTGGCAATCATTAAGTGCTGTATCTATGGTTTGTTTGGCTTGCTCGCCAAGCGCTACAATATGCTCTACCGATTGGTGGGTTTGATTTTGTGTTTGCTCAAGTAAGTGCACAGCCTCGGCAATTTGTTGTAACTGTTGCTGGTTATGCTCAAATTCAGTAAGCATATTAGTAAAACCATTAGAAGTACTATTAATTGATTTTTGCGCATTGTGTGAGTGAGTAATTAATTGCTCTGACTCTTTATTTGTTTCGTTTACTAGCTCGTTCATTTGGTTTATAAAATCACTAATTTGCCGCGTTGCACCACTTACCTTAATTGAAAGAGTACGCACTTCATCGGCAACTACCGCAAAACCACGTCCCGCATCACCGGCTCTTGCTGCTTCAATGGCGGCATTTAGGGCTAGTAGATTGGTTTGATCAGAAAACTCTTCCACCATTTTTAAAATGCTACGAATGTTTTCACTGTTTTCTTTTAAGCCTGAAATAGTTGCCGAAAAGCCGGTTAGCATATCGGTTATTAATTTTACTTGTTGCACTAAGGCCGACAACTCTGTTGCCGAAAGCTTAACAAAATTTAAATGCTCATTATTTACTTTATGCACGCTGTCGGTATTACTTACTATATTTTGTAAGCTCTGCGCTATTTGGTTGCTGGCATTTATAATTGTATGGCTTAAATGTATTTGTTGTCCGCTTAATTGCTCAGTCTGTTGCATAGACTGAGTTACTTGCTCGGTACTTTGCACACCAGCTTGGGCGCTATTGTAGGTTGTGTTTAGTAGCTGATTTAAATGAGTAGTAAAAAGATTGTATTGCTCGCTTAGTTCACGAAACTCATCATAAGTAAAATGGGGTAACTTTGCTGATAAGTCTGCATCTTGCTGGTTTATATTTATTAGCGTGTCGCGCATTGCCTTTACTGGGCGCACCATTAAAAATCGCATATAAAATAGGGTGAAAATAAAGCCAGCCACAATCACTAAAGCTAATGCCCAAAATAACCCAGTACTTTGTTGGTTTAGGGTTAAGCTTTCATACAGCCAAAATAAAGTAATAGCCTGAAATAAAAATACAAAACTTAAATTACCCACAATTTTGCGCGTTAAGGTAAAAAAAAGTGTTTTTTCTAAAAAATTATAAATTCGCATATAGCTACTCATTATGTACAGACCATTTGGTTATTATTAATCACCTAAGTAAGCTTTAGTTTGTGCCGGATAATTTGTAAAAATACCATCCACACCTAAATCTAGCATCAGCTTTATATCTTGTTGTTTGTCTACAGTGTACGCATAAATTATTAAACCACGTTGTTTTGCATCATCTACAAAGGTTTTATTTATAAAGTTTTTATCTACATGAACACTGTACGCGCCTAAGTCTTCAGCAAACTTTGCATAATTAATTGGTATAGATGACGTTAGTGCACCCATTTTTAGCCAAGGTAAGCGTTTTTTTAACCAGGCTAGTTGATGATGATCGAACGACGACACTAAAATGTTATCTGCTGATATGCGTTTTTCTGTAATGTTTTTTTCAACTTGAGTAGCAAACTGTTCAAGATTAAAAGTATGTTTTAGCTCTAAATTTAAGAGTGTTTGATTATTATTCCAATCAAAAAGTTGCTGTAAAGTTGGTACTTTTTCGCCATTACCAGCATTGAGTTGCATAATGTGAGCAGCAGTAAAGTTACACACTTTACCTACGCCGTTAGTGGTTCTATCAAGCCAAGTGTCGTGAATGATCATGTAATCATCAAGTGCGCTTTGTACATCTACTTCAATGCCGTCAACGCCTATTTGTAAGGCCGCCATAATGGCGCTTTGGGTGTTCTCTGGAAAGTGCCCACTGGCACCGCGATGGGCAAATACTTTCATTGGCGTGATTTCCGTGCAATAGACCAAGTTTCAAAACAAGCAGCGCTAACAATTAATGCACCACCAATAAAAGTGGTGATAGAGGGGCGCTCATGCAAAATAATAATAGCTAATAATGTGCCGTAAAGTGGCTGAAGGCAAGCAATTAGCCCCGCGGTTGCCGCCGATAAATGCTTTAAACTGGCAGCAAATAATGAGTGTGGAGCTGCGGTAAATATAACTCCCGCAACTAAAATAAGCACCAAATCGTGATTAGTGGTCGCATAAATAGGCACTTCAATAAACGCGCAAAGCATTAGGCTGGCAATCAAGGTTTGATAAAACATGGTTTGCGGGCCACCGTATTGATTAAAATAGCGCTTATGAATGATATTACGAATGGCAAAAAAGAACGCCGAAATAACCCCAGTGATCACCCCAAGTGTTACATCATTCCCTAAATTTGCATTAGGTATTAATAAATAAATGCCGATTAACACTACCGCCGCACTAATAATGTCTTTTGCTTTGGGCTTACTTTTATGAAAAAACGGTTCTAAAAACACGGTTATTACCGGGTAGCTAAAAAAAGCCAACATACCAATGGTGATCCCAGCAAGTTGCATTCCCGCAAAATAAGTTACCCAATGTATGCCTACTGCCACACCGAGTAACAGGGCAATTAAGTAATCTTTACCTTGGTTTAGCTTAATCGGCTTTTTTTGCATGCCGAGCAAAATAAAAATAGCGATGCCGGCTATGGCTGCACGATACACGGTAATGTCGAGTGCATTTAAACCAATTAACTTTGCAAATAGCGCAGTGCCGCCAAAGAGTAATACGGCAATGTGTAGGTAAATTAAACTTTGCTGTTGCGACTGCATGTTATTTCCTTATGTTGGCTCATCTAAATATTGCAGACAATGGTTAAGATGAGTTTTTGAGTTTTCGTGACAAATGTAAGCAAAGTTAGTTGTATTTAAGGTAATGTAACTAAAATCGAATTTACTTTTAATATTCGTTTAGCTTACACTCGTTAGTAGGTTACTGCGTTTAAAATTGATAAATACAGGAATTAAACGTTTATTTGTAAAGTTGTGCGTAAAAACACTAAACCAAGCTTGAGTGTATTAATAACAAAAACGCGCTGCTGAAACAGCATTAATAATTAAAATAATGAAAAATGAGGGAATAAATGACACGTTTTATAGCAATAAAAACCGAAGAAAGCACGGCCGTTTTAACCATGAATACCCCCGAAAACCGCCATAATCCAGAGTTTTTGGCTGAGTTTAATCAGCATCTTGATCAAATAGAAGCCGATAAAAATATTAAGTCGGTGGTGCTTACATCTAACAGTGAAAAAAATTGGTCATTGGGAATCGATCTAGAGTGGATGGCTAATACGAGTAATACCCCAGAAACAATTGCCGGCTTTATGAGCGATGTAACCGCGTTATTAAAACGCATTATTACGTTTCCTATGCCGATTATTGCCGCGTTAAACGGCCATACTTTTGGTAATGGTGCAGTATTGGCCTGCGCTTGTGATTTTAGGCTAATGAAATCTGATAAGGGATTTTTTTGTTTTCCTGAAGTCGATGTGATGGTGCCATTTTTACCCTCAATGTTTCCTATTATTAATAAAGCTATTCCACAAGCCTTTTTTAACCGTTTAGCTATGTCGGGTATGCGAGTAGGGGCACAAGAGTTATTAGATAACAAAGTAGTAGAAGCTATTTTTGCCGATGAAGCTCAATTACAAGCAGGTGCGCTGGGCTTTGCACAACAGTTTAATAAAAACCGTTGGATTTACGCTCAAAATAAAACCCAAATGAATAAACAAATAGTGTTAACCATGGAAACAGAAGATCCGATCTTTATCGATAATATCAGTAAATTGTTATGGAAAAATTTACAGCAAAAATAATTCTAACTTAGCGTCAAACAGGCCTTGATGAGTTTGTTTGAGCTACTAATTTTAGTTACTAATTTTAACTTATAGCAGAATAAACCCGCCACAAAATTAAGGGCGGGTTAAGCCCGGTTAGGCTAAGTTTTTAAATACAAAAAGTAAGGTAAAAGTGCTTTATTAAAAGTTTAATAGCTTTTACCTGTCTCATTTTAGCTATATGGGTTAAAATACCTACATAACCAAACTAACAAGATAGTGAATGTCAAACCAAGATCCAAATCTCAGTCGAGAACAAGAAAAGTACGAAAACCCAGTCCCTAGCCGTGAGTTTATACTTACTCACCTTCAAGAGCGTTCAAAACCTGCTAACTATGCACAGTTATGTGAAGAACTAGCGGTAAACGATGAAGAACGGCAAATCGCATTTAAACGCCGCCTTCGTGCTATGGAACGTGACGGTCAGCTGTATTTTAATAAGCATAAATGTTACGCCCTAATTGACGAAGCCGGTTTAACTAAAGGCAAAGTAGTAGGCCACAGAGACGGTTTTGGCTTTTTAGAAGTTGAAGGCGAGAATAAAGATTGGTTTATTGCTAAGCACCAAATGAACATGGTGTTACATGGCGACATTGTACTTGCTAAAGGCACTAAACGTGGCTCTGGCTCAAAATGCGATGCACGTATTATAAAAGTACTTACCAACGAGCGCGCGCCTATTGTTGGCCGCTATTTTGTTGAGCATGGTATTGCCGTAGTGGTTGCCGAAGATCCGCGTATTACCCAAGACATAATGATTTTACCGGGAAGCGAAAACGGCGCGCGCCACAACCAAATGGTGCAAGTTAAAATAACGCAAAACCCCACCCGAAATATGAACGCGGTAGGTAAAGTAATTGACGTACTTGGCGAGCATTTAGCCCCAGGTATGGAAATAGAAGTTGCCCTGCGTAACCACGATATTCCGCACGTTTGGCCTGAAGAAGTTGAAGCGCAAGTAGCCCACCTTGGCGAATTTGTTGACGAGGCTGACAAGCAAAACCGCGTAGATTTACGCGACCTACCTTTAGTAACCATAGATGGCGAAGACGCACGCGACTTTGATGATGCCGTTTATTGTGAGCCTAAAAAGTCAGGTGGTTGGCGTTTATGGGTTGCTATTGCCGATGTGTCGCATTACGTAGGTATGAACACCCCGCTAAACAAAGAAGCCATAGAGCGCGGTAACTCAGTGTATTTTCCTGAGCAAGTAATTCCTATGCTGCCTAAAGTATTGTCTAACGGCTTATGTTCGCTTAACCCTGAAGTTGATCGCTTATGTATGGTTGCCGAAATGACAGTGTCAGATTCGGGCAAGCTTTCGGGTTATAAGTTTTACGAAGCGATAATGAATTCGCATGCACGTTTAACTTACACCAAAGTAAATGCCATTTTACAAAACGATGAAAAACTACGTAAAGAATATGCGCATGTAGTGCCACATTTAACCGATTTACAGCAAATGTATTTAGCGCTTAAATCGGCTCGCCAAGAGCGTGGTGCAATTGAGTTTGAAACTCTCGAAACTCGTTTTGTATTTAACGCACAGCGTAAAATAGAATCGATAGTGCCGGTTATTCGTAACGATGCGCACAAACTTATTGAAGAATGTATGATTTTAGCCAACGTATCGGCGGCTAAATTACTTGAAAAACACGAAGCCAGCGCGCTATTTCGTGTCCATGACGAGCCAGATAGCGAAAAACTAGGTAACTTTACTAAGTTTTTAGGCGAACTTGGTATTGAGAGCACGTTAAGCGACGAGCCAACACCTAAAGAAATTACTCAAGTGCTAGCTCGTTTAGGCGATCGCCCAGAAGCAGAGCTTATTCAAACCATGCTGCTGCGCTCAATGAAGCAAGCTGTGTATCAACCAGATAACATAGGCCACTTTGGTTTAGCTTTATCTGCTTATGCGCACTTTACTTCACCAATTCGTCGTTACCCCGACTTAGTAGTGCATCGTGCTATAAAAGCGGTACTAAAAGCACAAGGCCAACATACTTCAGGCGAATACGCATACACAGATGACGAAGTAGATAAGTTAGGTGAGCAGTGTTCTACCACAGAGCGCCGCGCCGACGATGCTACTCGCGAAGTAGCCGATTGGTTAAAATGTGAGTTTATGCAAGATCACGTTGGCACCGAGTTTGATGGTGTTATTTCATCGGTAACCAATTTTGGTTTATTCATTCGTTTAGATGATTTGCAAATTGATGGCCTTATTCATGTTGCCAACTTAGGCAATGAATTTTTTGCCCATGATGCCGCAAAACATTGTTTAATAGGCGAGCAAACGCACAAAGTATATCGCCTTGGCGATAAAGTAACGGTAAGTGTTGCATCGGTTAGCTTAGAAGACAGACGCATAAACTTAACCCTTAAAGGCGATAAAGCGCAAGACCGATACACGCGCCGCCGTGGGCCAAAAGGCACTGATAAATCTGAGCATGCACCTGCGAGTGTACGCTCACAGTTAAAAGCAGGCAAAGTACCGGGTAAAAAATCGCATGGCGATGAAAAACCTAAAGGTAAAAAAAGGCCAGCAAGCAAAGATAAAGGTAAACCTGCAAATAAGTCGGCAACTAAACCAGCTGACAAAAAAGCAGTAGATGCCACAGCAAATAAAAAACCGAAAAAAAAGGCCGTTAAAAAGCCTAAAAGAGTAGGCAAAAATGCCCGCAAACGTAATACCCCAGGAGCAGAAAATACGTGAGTAATGAATTGATTTTTGGTTTTCATTCTGTTGAAGCGATTTTAGCAAGCGAACCAGAGCGTTTTGTAGAAATTTACGCGCTTAAAGGGCGTGACGATAAACGCTCAACCCCGATTATTGATGAAGCACTTAAATTTGGTATTTCAGTACAGTACATGCAACGCAAAGCCCTTGATAGCAAATCAAAAGGCGAGCAGCATCAAGGTATTATTGCCAACGTAAAAGCAGCACCAACGTTTAACGAAAAAGATCTTGATGCGATTATTGCACGTGAAGATACTCCATTTTTGTTAGTGCTTGATGGCATTACTGATCCGCATAACTTAGGTGCATGTTTACGTAGTGCCGACGCCGCTGGCGTACATGCTGTAATTGTACCTAAAGATCGCTCAGCTAAGCTTAACGGCACAGCGCGTAAAGTTGCCTGTGGCGCAGCCGAAACAGTACCGCTTATTCAGGTTACTAACCTTGCACGTACATTGCGCGAAATTAAAGACGCTGGTGTTTGGGTTGTAGGCACTGCAGGCGAAACAGATAACCACGTATTTGATGCCAGCTTAACAGGGCCAATGGCTATTGTTATGGGTGCCGAAGGCGAAGGCATGCGCCGTTTAACCCGCGAGCATTGCGACTTGTTAGTTAAAATACCTATGGCGGGAACAGTTTCAAGCTTAAACGTATCGGTAGCCACAGGTATTTGTTTATTTGAAGTATTACGCCAACGTAGCGTTAATAACTAAGTTATTAACTGGCTCGTTTAAGCAATAAAAAAACCGAGGTTGAAAATTCAACCTCGGTTTTTTTGTGTTCGTAATTTAATGCGGTTGTTATAAACGGTTCAATAACAAGGCAATAATTTAGATGTGTAGTGTTTCCTGCATAAAAAATTATTAACGCTGTTAGTGAGCCGTTTAACCAGCTTTTAACTTAGAATGAGTAGCTGTAGCCCAACTGTAGGGTACGAGGCTTACCTGGTTGAATACCGCCATTAGCACGATTAGCAATGTAGGTTTTATCAAACAAGTTATCAACGCTTAAGTATACTTTTTGATTGTCGTCGATGCGGTATTTAGCGGCTAAATCCCATACCACACGGCTATTAATAGCATTTAAGCCAGAGTCGGTTAAATCTGCATGTGAGTCAGATACATAGCGCAGTTGGCTGTGTACAACAAATGCTGATAATTCAGCACCCATAGAGAGTGCTACTTGGTTTTTTGGCACGTAAGGCATAGCGTCGCCTTTTTCTACTGTGCCCCAAATTTCTGAATCAAAAGTGTTTTTAAATTCAGAATCGGTGTAGGTGTAAGTTAGCTTAACCGGGAACATAACAGTATCGGTGTTAAAAGTATGGCCTGCACTAAATTCAACGCCAGAAACAGCTACTTCACCATAGTTATATTGATCGCCAATGTTCTCATCGCTACACCCTACAGCGGCAGTACAATTACCGTGCATGTTGTCGTAATCAGAATAAAACGCAATAATTTCACCATTAATACCGCTTACGTTATAGCGTGAACCAAATTCAATATTTACACTTTTTTCTTCTTCTTGGTCGGCATTACCCGGCGCGGCTGGTGCATAACCTTGTTGAATACCAGCAAGTAGAGTGATGTTGTCGTTTACTGTGTAAGTTGCACCGAGTGACGGCACTAAAATATCAGTGTCGTTCGACACATTTTTAGTTAAACCATTGCTGCGTGTAGGATCCGACTTTGCCCACTCTTCACGGGTAATCGTAATGTCTTCGAAGCGCAGGCCAGCACTGATCACCAATGCATCTAGCGTCCATTCGTCTTGAATAAATAAAGTACGTGCAGTGGCACTATCTACGCGGTTACTGTCAGAACCCGGAACTCCGCGCTCTGTCAGTGTCATGCTTAAGTCTTGATTAAGCGTGTACTCGTCTTGCCACTGAAAGCGATCCATTTCGTCTTCATGGTAACGCATACCCACAGTTATATAGTGATTGCCAGCAGGAATATGCAGCTCAGACTGAATACCTTTAGCTTGGTAGTCGCGGTTATTTGCTTTTATAGCAATGCCTTCAATACCTTGTGCGGTAGGGTTGGCTTCAAATTCGCTGTACTGCTCAAGGTAGCTTTCGCTTACTTTACTGGCTTTATACCAGTTACGATGAAAGTCGTTTAAATATGCCGTAGCAAGTAGTTCGTAACCTGCACCAAAGCGATATGCATAGTTAAGTTGATAAGCATTGTGACGGGTATTCATTTCATCATTTTGCGATGCCGCATAACGACGGTATGGCGTTGCTTGGTAATCGGCATCGGTTAAGCCCATGTAAGTTTCGTCTGATGTTTCGTCTGAATACTTAATTTTTAGCTCAAGGTTATGCGCGTCATTTTTACCAAATGTATGGCCTAACTTTAATAGTAAGTCAGTTTTTTCAAAGCCGGTGTTGTCATCGCCAACTGGCAGGTCTTTAAAACCATCTGCGCCGTAGGTAAATACTTCAATTAAACCCGCGGTATTGTTTTTTTCTTTGGCAAAATAAGCATGGCCTTTATAGTAGCCATCGCTACCTAAGGCAGCATCAAGCATACCTGTTGAGCTATTAGGCTCGGTTGGTAAGCTGCGCGATAATAAGTTTAAAACGCCGCCTGTAGTACGTGGACCATATTTAACCGATGCAGCACCTTTTAATACTTCAATAGACTCCATGCGGCCCATAGTAGGGAAGTAATAAGCCGAAGGAGCCGAGTAAGGCGCAGGTGCTACAAGTACACCATCTTCCATTACTGATATTTTGTCGTTACGACCAGTGCCAGTTCCGCGCATACCTATATTAGGGCGCAGGCCGTAGCCGTCTTCTTCTTGTACGTAAACACCAGGTACAGAGGCTAAAACACGAGAAATGTCGGTAAATTCAAATTTTTGCAGCTCAGCATCCGAAATAAACGTTGCAGAGCCCGGAATATCGTTAATAGCTTGTTGTGAGCCTATAACTGTAATTTGTTCAAAGTTACGCTCTACCTTACCCATATCTTTTGCCATTGCAGTTGCACTAATAGACAAGGCAACCGCAGTTGCAAGGGTAGATACTAAAAACTTATGTGCCATTGAGACTATCCTAAATTGGGTCAATTAACTAAATTGGCGCAATTTAAACACGTTAACGAATGAGAATCAATGTTATTCAGTGTTTGCGTGTGTAAGTTTTTATAACTAAAAATCTTCATATATATAACTTTTAATATATGAAGGTTTGTTGGCTAGTATGTGTATAAAGCAGGTTAGCCTAAGCGAAGTTTTATAAATTCGGCCAGTTTAAAAACGGCATTTTCTGGCTCACTGGCCGTTTTTACTAAGCTAATACCAATATCACCCAAGGATGGTAAAAATTTGGTTTTAAGTTGATAGTTTAGCTCGTTTGGTACAGTACTTTTAGCCAGCACTGTAATGCCTAAGCCTTCTTTTAGCGCAGCAATAAGCCCAGTTAAATCGGCGTTGCTATACACAATACGATACTTTATTCCCGACCTTTCTAGCGCCTCTATAGCTCGGCGTCTGTAAATACACCCCTCGGGAGCGGTAACCAAAGTAACAGTGTCGTTTTGTGCCAGCGACAAGTCGCCCACCCATACCAGCTGATCTTGCTTAAAAATAGGAAATTGCTCCGAGTCGAGCTGCTCGTTGAGTGCCAGTACTAAATCAAACTGATCTTGGCGTTCTTGCGATAATAAATGCTTACTTAAACGCGATTTAACTTCCAGCGATACTTCAGGGTATAAAGCTACAAAGTCGCCAATAATAGAGGGTAAAATACGCGCTGCAAATTCGCTTGGAATACCCAAACGTACTCGGCCGGTAATACTTTCTGAGGTAAATAGCTGCAAAATGGCATCGTTGTGTTGCATCATTTGTTTAGCCATTGGCAATAATAGCTCGCCATATTGATTAAGCACTTGGCGTTGGCCTTGTTTTTTAAATAATTTATAACCGAGCAAATCTTCTAAGCGCTTTATTTGCAGGCTAACCGCAGGTTGCGATAAGCCAAGTAAATCGCCGGCTTTAGCAAAGCCGCTAGCCTCTACTACCATTACAAAAGTGCGTAAACTATCTGTTGAAATGTTTTTCATATTTAAAATCACAATTAATATCGCCATATATATAAGCATTATTTATCAATTGATTAATAATTACAATTTGTTGTTGTACAGCGGGAGCAATATACTTTTGATATTATAAGTTTGATAGGTGTTTGTTATGACTTTTAGCCCCATTATGTTTGCCCGCCATAGCAAAGCTAACAGCGCGGTTATTAATTCTTTGCAGGCCAGCAACAACCACGTTGTAATAGACTTTAGCGGCACAGAAGCCTCGGTATTTTTAAGTAATATACTAGGCCACGATTTAACTAAGTTAACTGCCAGTGGTTTGGGTTTAATTGGCACCCTTGATGGCGATTTTAATTCTGATTATAGCTATGCCGTTTACTGCTTTAGCGAAACCGCTTTTAGATTTATATTACCGCACTGCGCAAGTCTGCAATTACAAGCACTTATAAACGAGCAACAACTGCGTTATGACATTGATTATGTTATGCGTACTGACCTAGCAAGCTTTATTTTAAGCGGCAGTAATGCCTTTGACTCAATTGTAGAAGCCTTTAAATTAACGCCGGGTTTACGTCTTTCAGATGCACAATTATGTTACGGTACGCAAAGCGGTGACGTATTTATCACAGCCATAAATAAAAACGACCAGCAACAATTTGTACTGGTGGCTAAAACTCCTGAGCTGCAAAAGTGGCAAGAGTATATGCAAGCCCAAGGCTTTGCCCTTATTCAAGGCGCTGCAGCGTAAAATATTCACCCTAACTTGGGTGCTCACAGCTTAGTATTAATATTTGGCTGTGTTTAATTACAATTTGGCAGGCGTTAAACGCAGGCCATATTATTCCCCCTCATTAAATTGAGGCCACGCCCAAATAACTGGGTTAATTTAAAAGTGAAGGAATATCATGACTTCTAAAACAGTACTTTATGCTAAGCACCTTGAAGCGGGCGCTAAAATGGTTGATTTTCATGGCTGGGAAATGCCAATTAACTACGGCTCGCAAATAGAAGAGCATAATGCAGTACGCAACGATGCCGGTATGTTTGACGTATCGCACATGACCATTGTTGATATACAAGGCGAGCAAGCACAAGCATTTTTACAAAAACTAGTAGCAAACGATGTTGCTAAACTTACCGTACCTGGTAAAGCGTTATATACCCCAATGCTAAATGAGCAAGGCGGCGTAATTGACGACTTAATAATTTATTTTTTCAGTAACACCTCTTATCGCCTAGTTGTTAACTCAGCAACCCGCGAAAAAGACTTAGCTCACCTTGCTAAAATATCAGCCGATTTTGCCGTTACCGTTACAGAGCGTAACGAATTTGGCATGATTGCAGTGCAAGGCCCTAACGCTAAAGCTAAAACTGCCACATTATTAACAGCTGAGCAAAATGCAGCAATAGAGGGTATGAAACCGTTTTTTGGCGTGCAAACAGGTGATTTATTTATTGCCACAACGGGTTATACTGGCGAAGACGGTTACGAAATTGTAGTGCCAAAAGAGCAAGCTGCCGATTTATGGCAACAACTGTTAGACGCAGGAGTTGCACCAGCAGGTTTAGGCGCACGCGACACGCTACGTTTAGAAGCGGGCATGAACCTTTATGGCCTAGATATGGACGAAAGCGTATCGCCACTAGCGGCTAACATGGCTTGGACTATTGCATGGGAACCACAAAGTCGTGACTTTATTGGCCGTGATGTACTAGTACAACAACGCGCCGACCAAAGCACTGATAAACAAGTAGGCCTAGTGCTAGAAGAAAAAGGTATCTTGCGCAGTGGCTCTAAAGTAATTGTTGATGGTGGCGAAGGTGTTATTACTTCTGGCACTTTTTCACCAACACTGGGTTACAGTGTAGCGCTTGCACGTGTACCACGTTCAACGGGCGACACCGCTCAGGTAGAAATGCGTAAAAAATTAGTTACCGTAAAAGTAGTAAAGCCTGGCTTTGTACGTAACGGTAAATCAATACTTTAAAGTATAAATAAATTTAATTTTGGTGCTATCACCCAATATAAACCAAAGGACAAAACAAAATGAGCAATATCCCTAGCGAGTTAAAGTATGCCTCTTCACACGAGTGGGTTCGCAACGAAGGTGACGGTACGTTTACTGTTGGTATTACTGAACATGCGCAAGAGTTACTTGGCGACATGGTATTCGTAGAACTTCCAGAAGTAGGCGACGAAGTAGATGCAGGCGAAGAGTGTGCAGTAGCAGAATCGGTAAAAGCAGCATCAGACATTTACGCACCAATTGGTGGCGAAATTGTTGCAATTAACGAAGAGCTAGAAGACGCACCTGAAACAGTTAACACCGACGCGTTTGGTGACGGCTGGTTATTTCGCATTAAAGCATCAGATGAGTCTGAGCTTGAAAACCTACTAAATGCAGAAGACTACGCAAACACTATTGACGAAGATTAATCTTTAGTGAGTAAAAAGCCCCATTATTTAAAACATTGGGGCTTTTATGATTTTGCTGCTTACCTTTCCATACACTGTAAGTTATTAAATCATATTAATTTTAAGTTATTGCTGGTTACCCATTAGTAATAATCACATTTTTTGGATCATAGGAATCTGGACACATGTCAAACGCCAAATCACTTGAGCAGTTAGAGCAAACGCAAGATTTTATTCGCCGCCATATTGGGCCAAGCCCAGCGCAAGTAAGCGATATGCTTAGCGCGCTTGAAGTATCGAGTGTTGAAGAGCTGATCGGTCAAACTGTACCTGCAGGTATTCGCCTTGAGCAGCCTTTAACCGTGGGCGAAAGCCGCACCGAAGTTGAAACACTAAGCTACTTAAAGTCAGTAGCAAGCAAAAATAAAGTTTTCAAATCGTATATTGGCCAAGGCTACCACCCAACACATGTACCGCACGTAATTTTACGTAACGTACTAGAAAACCCAGGTTGGTATACTGCGTACACTCCATATCAGCCAGAGATAGCGCAAGGGCGTTTAGAGTCGCTACTTAACTTTCAAACTATGACCCTAGATTTAACCGGCCTAGATTTAGCAAGTGCATCGTTACTTGACGAATCAACCGCTGCAGCAGAGGCTATGGGCCTTGCAAAACGTGTATCTAAAGCGAAAAAAGCCAATGCATTTTTTATTGCCGACGACGTACACACACAAACAATTGACGTAGTAAGCACCCGCGCCGAGCAGTTTGGTTTTGAAATAATTGTTGGCAAAGCAGCCGACGCTGTTAACCATGAGATTTTTGGCGCGTTATTTCAATACCCATCAACAACTGGTGAAGTGGTAGACATTACCGACCTAATTGCTGGCGTACAAAGCAAAAAGGCAATTGCCTGTGTTGCTGCCGACATTATGAGTTTATTACTATTAAAAGCACCGGGTAAATTAGGCGCAGACGTAGTATTAGGTTCGGCGCAGCGTTTTGGTGTACCTATGGGTTACGGTGGCCCACATGCTGCATTTTTTGCAACACGTGACGCGTACAAACGTTCATTACCAGGTCGTATTATTGGCGTATCTAAAGACCGTTTAGGTAACGATGCACTGCGTATGGCAATGCAAACGCGTGAGCAACACATTCGCCGCGACAAAGCCAACTCAAACATTTGTACCGCGCAAGTATTACTGGCCAACATGGCAGCGTTTTACGCTGTGTACCATGGCCCACAAGGCTTAAAAACTATTGCTCAGCGTATTCATCGCTTTGCCGATATTTTAGCTGCAGGCTTACAAGCTAAAGGCGTGAGCCTTAAACACAACACCTGGTTTGATACCCTAACGGTAGTAAGCGATAGCAAAGCCGACGTTATTGCGCGTGCACTAGCAAGCGGTGTTAACTTTGCTACTAACCGCGATGGCGAATACTCAATTGCCGTATCAGAAACCACCACACGTGCAGACGTAGCGCAGTTATTTGATATTGTATTAGGCGAAGGCCATGGCCTAAGTGTTGATGCAATTGCAGCCGATATTGAAAACAATGGCAGCACGTCAATTCCAGCAAGCTTAGAGCGTGATGACGAAGTATTAACGCACCCTAACTTTAATTCGTACCACAGCGAAACTGAAATGCTGCGTTATATTAAGCGCCTAGAAAACAAAGATTTAGCGCTTAACCACTCAATGATCTCGTTAGGTTCATGTACCATGAAACTAAACGCGACTGCTGAGATGATCCCAATTACCTGGCCTGAATTTTCAAACTTGCACCCATTTTGCCCGCTAGAACAAGCACAAGGCTATCAAATTATGATGGGCGAACTGCATGATTGGTTGGTAAACATTACCGGTTACGATGCGGTTTCATTGCAACCTAACTCAGGTGCTCAAGGTGAATACGCAGGCTTAATTGCCATTCGTAAATACCACGAGTCACGCGGCGACGCTCACCGTAACGTATGTTTAATTCCAAGCTCGGCGCATGGTACTAACCCAGCGTCGGCACAAATGGCCAGCATGAAAATTGTGGTGGTTGATTGTGATAAAAACGGTAACGTAGACATGGCCGATCTTAAAGCGAAAGCAGAAGCGGTAGCCGAAAACTTATCGTGTATTATGATCACTTACCCATCTACACACGGCGTATACGAAGAAACAATTCGTGAAATTTGCGATATTATTCATCAGCACGGCGGCCAAGTTTACATGGACGGCGCAAACATGAACGCGCAAGTTGGCGTAACTAGCCCAGGCTTTATTGGCTCAGACGTATCGCACTTAAACTTGCATAAAACCTTTTGTATTCCACACGGTGGCGGTGGTCCAGGTGTTGGCCCAATTGGTGTTAAATCGCACCTTGCGCCATTTATGCCTAACCACAGCATTATTAACGTACCAGGTACTAACGAAGGTAACGGAGCGGTATCGGCAGCGCCATATGGTTCAGCGTCTATTTTACCTATTTCGTGGGCTTACATTACCATGATGGGCTCAGAGGGCTTAAAACAAGCCACTGAAATGGCAATTGTAAATGCTAACTACTTAACGCATGAGCTAAGCAAGCACTTTCCAATTTTATACCGTGGCCGTAACAACCGTGTTGCGCACGAATGTATTGTTGACTTGCGTCCGCTTAAAGAGTTGTCGGGTATTACTGAAATGGACGTAGCTAAACGCCTACAAGACTACGGCTTCCATTCACCTACTATGTCGTTCCCAGTAGCGGGCACGTTAATGATAGAGCCTACCGAGTCTGAGTCTAAGGTTGAGATCGACCGCTTCATCGAAGCAATGGTGTCAATTAAGAGCGAAATCGACAAAGTAATCTCTGGCGAATGGTCAATCGAAAACAACCCGTTAGTGTTTGCACCGCACACCCAAGGCGACGTGTTAGGTAACGAATGGGACCGTGCATACGACCGTTTTTACGCAGCATTCCCAGTGCCAAGCGTGGCTAAAAACAAGTTCTGGCCAACCGTAACACGTATTGACGACGTATACGGCGACCGTAACTTAGTGTGTGCTTGCCCACCGGTTGAGACATACCGCGATTAATTTTTTGTGTTCATGATAAATAAGTTTGCGAACGTGAATAAATAAGTTTGCGAATGGACAAAAAGGTGAGCTACTGTAGTTCACCTTTTTTGTTGAGTTTCATTAGACAAGCGCTACTATAAACTCATCCCCGCACCATTAAATTGTAGAGCACGAATAAAGATTGCAACCAATAGTCAAATTTTGAAGTTAGTAAAATAAAAAAGCGAACAAGTAAATGGTTCGCTTTTTTATTTACATAGTTTTTACTGAGTTTGCTATCCGTTTTTCATTGCCAAAGAGCGTGGTATAAAAGCGCTGTTCAATACCGTACACCAACAGCTTCAAATCCTCATCTGTTGATATTTCAAACTTTTTATTTTGTTTATCGTAATTAAGTTTTTGCTCACAGTACCCATCTATGTAGTCAAGCATATTGGTTTTATCATCGGCTGACATATCCTCAAGTGTTTTCATTGCAAGTCCAATACGCTTGCGATTTGGTTTAGAAACTTTTTCTACGCTGTAGTTATTACTTAGCTCTATAAAGGACTCATCCAAGAATTGCTCTACTTCTAGTTTTGTTGCTTCCTTATATAGCTCATCAATCCCTTTGAAGATACTTGATATTGTCGCGAGATTTCTGAATATTAAAGTGTCAGCTACTTTGAAATACACCGCATCCGGCAAAGCGTTAATCACTAAGCGTGTTTGGCTTTTTTCCAGCTCTGCTGCTTCACCAAATACCAGTGTTTTACGCTTAACAAATAGACTTGGAGTAATTTTCTGAAAGTAGAAGTCATCGCCCTGAACAGAAAATAAATAAGCAATTTTAGAAAAATTGTCTTTAACCAAGTCATCATAATCCTTTGCATCGTAGTTTTTCTTCAAAATTTCAATACAAAAATTTTTTTGGCTAAAACCTTCAATTTTAAACCATGAATCTACATCGAGGTTGTGGTCTGGGTCGTATGGGATGCAGGCATTTAAATCGACTTCGACAGTATCAAAAAGACTTTGATCAGAAACCAATTTAAAAATACGTTTGTTTTTTCTTGTTTTTATGTGTGCCAGTAGATGGTCCATCACTATTCTCGCTCGATAAAGGTATAATTATTAATTCGATAGGCTAACGGTATTTGAATATCATTAGGCTTTTTATAGCGCTCTTTACTAATCAGAAAAATAGCTGTTCCACTCCTGGTGGTAATATTGTAAAACTCATAGCCAAACAATAAAAAAAGTGGGTTGAAGTAGAGTGCCTGCGACAGGAAAGTGAATACGAACAACACCCCATACACAAACCACAAGGTTTCCAAGTTGCCTATGCTCAACGCCACAAAAAAGTAGCCTAAGTAACTGGGTAAAAAGCTGTTGTTGGCATGTTCAATACTGGTAACTTCACCCGCTTTGAACTCGTCTTTGCCAAGGTATTTACTTAGCCAAATGCTCAAACCCGTTGATAGAATTAGTATTGCTAAGTAAAACAAATAAGACACTGCGTTCGGAAGTGCTACTGTCCAACCTAAATAACTTGCACCACCCAGAAAATGGTCGAGCGTGATGCCTTTTTGTACCAAAAAGATAATCACCAGCAGCGAAGTGGCATTGAACGTCAGTAAAACCCGAAACGCAGCGTTGATCATTCTACTGTTACCTGGCCGTTCATTAGCATAGGGAGAAGCCAGTCGCGGAGCTGAACTAACTGCTCATTTTCTGACTCTCTTGAAGCTAATTCTGGTACAAGCGGAGTGACAAACTCTTCAAACCTTTTAACAATTGAGTCCGAAGGAATAATGACGTCTATATCTTCCAAAAAGCTTTTGCTTAATTCTACTTGTCCTGTGGAGCCATTAGCTGCTGACTCAATCACCGGCTGATGCCTCATTAATTTCCAAGCCAAATATAATGGTGACAATAGCTCAGATTTCGCTCTTACAATGGATACGTGAGAGTCAACTGTTGTTTTCTTTTCTGGTAAACGCTTTACGTATGCAACCCGGCCAAGAGTGCCTACACCAGTTGAGTTTACTACTACGTCAAACGGTTTTAACAACCGCTCGTCTTCGTCATCAAGTTCTATTTTGTGTCTTCTCGCGTCTTCAAAAGATATCTTTTGATTACGTACACACTTCTGATTTAAAACGGAAATACCGCCTTCATCTGTATATTTAGGCGAAATGCCTCGTCGAATAAGGGAAGTAACATCTGCTAGCTTTTTAACTTTCCACCCCTCCGGTATTTCGCGCTTTAGGGTTGGGTTATAGACTATTTTTCCACCGGAGGTTTTGTAGGGGTTACCGTTGGCATCGGGGAAGTCGAACTGTACAAACCAATAGTCGTACAGGGTTTTGGCCATGGCCTCCAGCTCGGCATTTATGAGGTTATTGAGTTCGATTTTTTTATCGATGACACTTAATACATTGGCGATTTCTGTTTGTTCATCACCTGTAATATCGCGAAAGTGGATGCCTGTGAGAATTGGCATAGTCAAAAATTTAGTCTGAGAGCCTTGTGACTTTTCTCGTAATCTCTTTAATTCGAGTTTTAGTGCGTAATAAACATAATCAATATTGAAGCCTTCTTTGGCGGTCAGAATATAAGTGCGCTGGTAAGCATTGAATTTCCCCTTGTACCGACTTACATGAAAATTCCCCCGGGCATTGTTACCAGCTACAAGCACAACATCATCATCATATGCAAAGTGATCGATCTGATCAGGGAATTCAGCACAAGTAAAAAATGGATATTCTCCACCTGAAACAGCTTGATTGGCATCTAGTTTTCCGGTTGATATGTTACAAGCAAGACCTATTGTTTTATCCATTAAACTTCAACCCCGCCAACTGTTTTTTGATCTCCGCTTCTAATTCACTAGACTGGGAAAACAAGTTATCCAAGTTATTGGTAAAGCCCTGCATTTTCTCTGCAAACTGCTCTGGGGTAATATTCACATATTCGATTTTGACATCAAAATACTGACCTGCACTTAGTGAGTAGTTTTTAGCCTCGATATCGTCATAGCTGATTGCTACCGAAAGGTCTTCAATACTCTCTTTAGCGTTAAATACATCAATAATTTTTTTTTCTTCGTCTGCGGTTAACACGGTTTTTTGGCTTTTACCGTCTTTGACTTTCTCGCCCAAGTTTGAAGCATCTACCAATATTACATCGCCATCATTACTGGCGTCGATAAACAAGATGGATACGTTAGTGCCTGTGGTGGCGAAGATATTAGATGGCATAGAAACAACGCCTGCGAGCATTTTGTTTTTTACCAAATGTTCACGGATTTTTTTGTCGATACCAGATTGCGCGGTGATAAAACCTGTAGGCACCACCACAGCTGCTTTGCCGTTAGGTTTAAGCGAAGCAATAATGTGCTGTAAAAACAGCGAGTAAATCGCCATTTTATCTTTGGCTTTAGCAGGCGCTTTTGGAATACCCGCAAAGAAACGATCTTTGTTTTCTTTGTTGTCTAGTTCATCTCTAAAGTCGCTAAAATCGAGCTTAAACGGCGGGTTAGAGACTATATAGTCAAAGCGTTTTAGTGTGTCGACATCCTTATGGTAAGGGTGCTGAATGGTATTACCTTGGATCACATTTGGGATAGAGTGAACCAAGTTATTTAAGATCAAGTTTAAACGCAGTAGGTTTGATGACTTTTGTGAAATATCTTGAGTGTAAATGCTACAGCGGTTTTCACCTATGGCATGGGCTACGTTCATCAATAAAGTGCCTGAACCAGCCGATGGATCGTAACAACTGACATTGCGTACTGTGCCACGCTGTTCTTGTGGTACTAAAATTTCGGCCATAATGCGCGCTACTGCATGAGGAGTAAAGTACTCGGCGTATTTGCCGCCCGAGTTACTGTTGTAGTCTTTGATCAGGTATTCAAAGATGGTGGCATAAAAGTCGAATTTTTGCGTGAAGATTCGCTCAAAGCTGAACTCTACCAGTTTGTTGATAATCGCGCGGCAGAAGGCATCGCGTTTTGAGTCGTCAGCAATGTATTGGCTGATTCGGTCAAATAGCACCACTTTTGCGCCGCCATCGGTTTTTACTGCGAACACATCGTTATTAGTAATGGCTATATCGATAAGGGTATCGTCAAATAGCTTAGCAAAGTCCGGCGCGTTTTGTTGGCCAAAAAGGTAGCTAATAAAGTGCTGTGGCTTTAGCCGTGCGGTGTCACCACCCATTTGCAGTTGTAGCATGTCGAGGTCGTCCTCGCTCATTCCAACTAAAACTTCTTCCCACTTATCAGCTTTGGCAATGTTGTCGTCGATTTTTTTAGCTTCAAAGGCAAATTTATCGTTTAAAAACTTGTACAAAAAGGTTTGGGTAATAATTTTAAATTCATTACCGTCATTACCTAAACCATAGTTTGCACAGATATTTTTTAAGCTATCAATCAAGGTTTTGGTTTTTTGCTGAAATTCTAATTCAACCATTGGGTTTTTATTTCCTAATCAGTTTACAGGCACTACCATGCTTGGTTGCCGGTATTAAATTCTTTTAAATATTCCGCGACGACCAGGTGGTTAATATACCTTGAGGCGTCAGCGTTAAGTTTTATTTGCTGTTCTTTCATGAAGCGTGCTATTACCAACGGCATCATTTGCCGTTCAAAGTAACTTTCGTTATCTAGCACTTGGCTGTTATTGAGCACTTGCTCGTCGGCATCTTGCTTTACACCAGCTAGAGCTTCAAAGATTTTTCGTTCCGAATCACTGATGTCGCTTTGGCTCTGCTGGCGCTCTTGCAGGCGTTTGTGGATTCGGGTGTATTTTACATCACCTAAGTACTTTTGCCTAAGTTGGTTGTTTTGACGGTTTAGTTCTTTCACGCGATCGTGAATTTTATTTAAGGCATCAATATTTGCAACCATTTCTTCTTGGGTGACTTCGCTTAAGTTTTTCTTCTTAAACAGGCGCTCGAGCTCTTCTTTTAAGCTGATAAAGTGTGGGTCTTGCTGGTCAAAGTTACTAGCTAGTGCTTCTCTAGCTTGGCGCAGAGTGTTTTTTAGCTTGTCGGCCAATACTAGTTCTTCTTCGCCGATTTTCACAAACTTGAAGATCACGTCTTCTAAAGCGCGGTTGAGCAGGTTAGTGGTGTCTTCGCCGTTTTCTAAATCGTTTTTAAGATTTAGTAAGTCCAGATGGTTACTGGTCTCGCGGTAAAGCACATTTAGCTTGGCAAAATCCAGTTCATCGAGAAAGTCATACTCACCTTGCAATCGGATCAAGTTATACAAGCTGCGAGCATCGGCTAAGGCCTTTTTTAGCGCTAGTACGCTATCTCGGTCTTGTATTTGGCTAACCTGATTACAGAACTCTTCCATGTTGTCGGTTTCAAAACGGAACAGTACATCTTTTATGTGCTCGATTTCTTGTTTGATCTCCTCCTGAGATTTAAATAAGTGTGAGTAATGTTCCATCTCATCACCAAGCTCTGCCTGTAATTCGTCGAAATAAGCTTTGTTGGTTGCATCAAACTCTTTGCGAATGTCGGCAAAGTCCACTACGTAACCGTAGCGAAAATCTTTGTATGTACGGTTTACTCGCGTGAGGGCTTGTAGCAAATTGTGCTTGCGGATCACTCGGCCAAGGTAGAGCTTTTTCAGGCGCTTTGCGTCAAAACCCGTGAGTAGCATGTTGTACACAAACAAAAAGTCGATTTTGCCGGCCTTGAAGTCTTCTACCCAGTTTTTACGCTCTTCTTTTGTGCCGATGTCGTGCAGGATCAGGGCGGCGTTTTTTACTTTTTGTGCTTGTTTAGCTGACTCTGCATAGCTTGTTGACGTAGGCTCTGTAACCTCTAATGTTTGGTTGTTTTCGGTGGTGTTCTTCTGTGGAAGAACGGGGGTTTCTGCATACACTGCATTAAAAATTTCAAACATTTGCTTGGCTTGCTCTGAGCTGTCGCAAATGACCATGCCACCAATACTTTTGTCGTTTAAGGCACCACGACTTTTTTCAAAGTCGTTCACAATGTATGCCAGCATGGGCTCAACAAAGCTTTCATGTGCATAGATTTTTTTACGCTCGACATCACCCATTTTCACTTCGGCTTCTTCGAGTGCTTTTTGCAGTTCAATTTTATATTGAGTGCTAATTTCCTCCCGAATTAAGCGCAAAGTGTAACCGTCAGCAATGGACGCATTATAGTAGTATTTATGAATGTAATCGCCAAACAAGACCCGTGAGTTGTAGTCATCGCCCAATAAGGGCGT
Organism: Pseudoalteromonas sp. 20-MNA-CIBAN-0454; assembly: GCF_040308685.1. Lineage (NCBI taxonomy): Bacteria > Pseudomonadati > Pseudomonadota > Gammaproteobacteria > Alteromonadales > Pseudoalteromonadaceae > Pseudoalteromonas > Pseudoalteromonas sp. 20-MNA-CIBAN-0454. The sequence goes on from NZ_JBEOOB010000011.1 coordinate 94,493, forward strand.
ACCCGTTAAACCGATTTTAATAGCATTGGTGTCTGATTGGCTTAAATTAGCTAAGAAACTGCCTTTAGGATTATAGCTGCGATGTACTTCATCTAAAAAGTACACGCGCTGTATTGCCACGTTGTAGTCTTTAGTACTTACTACATTTGGGTCATCTTTAAATTTTTGAATGTTTACTAACGTGATTTCTGGCGTGCCCGAGTGATTATGAATCACTTGAGTCGCTTTTATATCTCGGCTGAAGGCATCACGTGAGTTAATAGTATGAACAGTTAAGCCTCTAGCGGAAAATTCACGCTGCGCTTGTTGTAGCAAGTCCAAGCGGTCGACAATAAAGTAAAATTTAGGGATAACTTGTTGCTGTTGGAAGTAGTCAGTTAAAAAGCGTACATTGTAAAATGCCAGTGCGGTTTTCCCACTACCTTGAGTGTGCCATATAATGCCTTTTTTAACGCCTTCGCTGAGCTTATGTTCAATGGCTTTGGTCGCAAATAACTGTGGGTAGCGCATAATATGCTTTTGTAGTCCGTCGGTTTCATCTACATAAGCTAAGGCGTAACGTAATATGAAAGCTAAGCGCTCACGGCTTAGTAACGAAGTACAAATGCGATTTGTTGGTCGTTCTGGCTGTTTGTTTGTCTGAAACTCTGGATTGCTACGAATAACTTCAAGATTGTTGTCTTTCAAGACTTTTAGTTCGTCGTCATCAGATACTGACTTGAGTAATGCGGTAAGGTTAAGTATTTCTTCTTCGCGAAAATAATTAAATATTGGTTTATGGTAAGAACTACTGGCGTAGAAGGCACCTTGTACTGGTTCTGGGTTGCCATCGTCGTACTCCATGTTGTTGGAGAAAATCATAAATTGGGTGATGTTGGCAAAGCGCTTGAATTTAGGGTTTTGAAAGCGTTTGTTGATGCGGTCACGCTCGGCCAGAACGCCTTCGCGGTTATTGGGCTTTTTCACCTCAATAAACACAAGTGGCATGCCATTTATTAGTAAAGTTATGTCTGGTCGGAATTCTTCATCACCGTTCTGGCAAGTCAGTTCAGTTACAACATGAAAAGTATTGTTGTCGAAGTTTTCAAAATCGATCAACTTTGTATTTGAACGCTCAGATAGGCGTTTAAAAAAGGCTTTGCCTAGGTCTTCGTTGTCAAGTAATAGCTTTACATCGTCAAATAACCTGCCTGCCTCGGCGTTTTCAATGCCGGGATTAATTTTACAAATAGCAGTTCTAAATAAATCAGGGAATATATTAGTGTCGATATCCCAGCTCTGCCCCTTAAGCGATAGGTACTGATAGCCAAGACGCATTAAATGTAAAATTGCAGGAATTTTTACGCGAGAATCTTCATTAAATTTCATAACATTCCTTATCTTTGTTTTTGTTCTTCAATCCATTGCTCTAAATCTACGCGTTTAAAGCGCCAATTTCCACCCATCTTAAAGTCGGGTATTTTGCCTTTACTTGCAAGGGGATATGCCGTCTTTTCATTGAGCTTTAAGTACGTAGCGACCTCTTGAATAGTCAAAATATCATCGGGCATGTTTAATCTCTGTCTGTGAACAAATTAATAGTATGAGAAAACTGAGGAATAAGCAGTTGACTATAGGAACACCCTAAAAGACCAAGCTTTTGAAGCTATATTAGTGACTAACAACTCGGTTATTGGGAGTAGGTTGTTCCTCACTTGATCGTGTTTCGTTTTTCTTTATCAGTAAGGTTAAACTGTTCAGCTAGTTCGTTAATTACGTCCTTTAGCTTTACTTCTCTTCCATAAGCTTTATGTGCAACCTCTAATAGTGGGCGGTAAATAGGTATCACAAGCAGTTCTTTGTTATGTTTGAGCAATGGCTAAAAATACAGCGCACTGTAACTTTTATACTATCTAGGTACAGTATTGTAATTTAGCTAAAAGCTCAATATTTATGTGTTATATAGCGTATAAATAGAACTGAATTTTAGCTACAAGCACTCATTTTCAATATTCTTAGCTAATTGAATCAACAAGTAATGTTGCTTAGGGTTATCTATTGCTTCAATCGCTGAGCTATTCAGATCGCCAAAGTATGACCCTAACCAAAGTACAATATCCCAGTCGAAATAGTATTTACTTACCTGCTCAAGAATAGGTTCTAAAATAGGTTTAACGCGTCGTTTATAGATATCAAACTGAAAGGCGGGGTAGCCCTCATAGCCTGCGAAATTTGGTGCTGTTACAAAAAAGGCCTTATTTTCATCGACTAAGTTTTTTAAATCTTGTTCAGTAAATGGCTTGCTAGGGGTCGAGAGTAAATCAATGACTTGAGCCGCCGATAAAAGAGCGTGATGCGATAAGAATAAGTTGATTTGATTGTAATAAATACGGTGTTGCTCAGTAGGCGCATTTGTAAGTTTATTAAGTTTGAGTACTTCAGTAAAAAACTGGATGTACTGCTGAGTTCGCGAAAAATCATTCATTTTAATGCTCCTAAAAAGCGCTTTATATGTTGTTTTTTATTAGTACGAATAAAAAAATCGAGTTCCTTTTCGAGCTTATCCTGCCCCTCTGGTGATTCAAGTAGATCAATTAGCGTTGTCATTTTGTTAACTTTTTGCTTTTTTATAAAAAAATAAAAATATTTTTTTTGAGAAAAAAGTCTACTTTTAATCAGTTTTTCGAATAGTTTTAGCTTTGATTCTGTAATGAGCATTTCGTGTTCTCCTACTTTTAAAAAGAATTAACCATTTTATATATTATTGTTATTTATCGATTTTCAGCTGTAAATCATTTTAGATGGAAACACTTTTACTTAATGTATTTAGGTTGACAAATCATGATTTCATGTTATTAAGTTGTTGATTTTAATGTGTTAATTTTAATTGTAGACTGTTTTTTATACTTGACACTATTTTATTTGTATATAGATTTAAATACATATTAAGAGAGGATTATGGGTATGAAAAAAGATGAAATTATTGAAGAAGGTAATGGCGGATTAATTTTCCGTTATAAGGAACAGCCACCAGTTTCATTTCTTATTTTAAGACACTTAGATGAGTGGAGAGTAAAATGTTATGAACAAAAACAGCTCGTACCTTATTTCCCAACTAAGAGAGTTTCTTCTGTCGGATTAGCTACGAAGCATGCGCCGTCAGCAAAGTCTTTGGTTCCATTAGAAGCATTGTCGAAACTAGAAAGTGGCTTTTTAAAAGCACTTCTCTTTTTGTCTAATGTAAAGAAAATATCAATGCAAATTCCTTTGGATAATATTTATAGAACGATTGATATTGCTCAGGGAAAAAGTATTAAACATCCTGGTTTTAAGCCGAAAGGTAATATTTCGAAAGAGCATGATGTATATCAGGCTGCTCCAATGACTACTGATGTATTAATGACTTACACTGATGCTAATGGGGGAGAAGTAAGTCATGCCATCTCACTAAAGTGTTTAAATCGTGATGGTAGATTAGGGGCCACAGATAAAAAAATTGAGCGAATTAACGATAAACATGAAATTGAACAGCAATATTGGTTAGAGCAAGGGGTTAGGTGGAGTTTAATCACAAGTGACCATGATTTACTAGAATATTACTTTCAAGAAAATTTAGCTGAAGCTTATATATTGGGGCAAAGAAATTACCCTAAGCAAAAACTTAATAAGGTTAAAAAAGAAATTATTATTGTTTTCGATCATCGTGAGTATATAACTTTGCTTAAGTTATGCGAATTAGTTTCACAGGTGACTGAAATTGAAATTAGCTTAGTAAGGGCTATATTTTGGTATCTTATTTGGCATCACGAAATTAGCTTTGATTTGCATAGGGAGATTGGAACTTATCATATTCTCTATCCTGCTAAGGAGGAGGTATGGTGTTAAAGTATATTAAAAATCAAGTGCTAAAATCCCCAGTTATAGATGCTCAATCTAGTAAACAATTTGATAAAAGCAAAGTAGCTAAAAAAGATATTAGAATTACGATTGTTGAATATCCATTTATGAATTATCCAGAGTACATATTGCTGTCATTACAAGATAAAAATAAAATAAAAAAGCCATTTGTACATAAATTAAATACACCACTGTATGGGTTTTTTATACAAGAATATGAGTGTATAGAAAATGACTTTATTTCAGGAAAGCGTGCAGCATGGTATTCAGAGTTACTTTTAGCGTCGAAAGAAACTGATAAAAAAAATATAGAAAAGCGTAAAAGGGCTGAAAAATTAGAAGCAAAATTAAATCAGAAAATGAATATCATACATGATTTCTTCATTATCCCTGAAGCATTAGAATTATATGTAAAAGGAACTTATCCAAGTTATGTACTCAATGAAATAGCTGTAAATAATAAGATTAATTTATCTACAGTATATAGAACGTTAAATATTTACTTTGCATTTGGTCGATGTAAAGAAGCGCTTATCCCAAGTAACCATAAAATTGGGAAAGCACGTGAAATTCCAAAAAATCTGCGTGATGGTAGGGAGAAATATCCTCACGGTTTGGGGAGACCAAGAAATGTTGGAGGATTAAATCAGCGCGCTATTACTGAATTTGACCATAGTGTTATGGCACAATTTTCCAAAAGCCTATCCCTTTCTAGCCCTAACCATTTACATCAATTATTTACCTTGTTTTGCGTAAAGTTAAAAGAAAAATTGATAACAGATAACCCACACTTACATTGGGATGACTATAAAATTACGCGTAATCAATTTATTTCCTTGTTCAAAAAACACACAAGTGAAAAGCAGCGTCTAATTGCCAAGGAAGGGATTAAAAATTATAAGAATAATCGAAGGGCTCTCACTTCAACTGCACGTCATAATATTCCCTTTCCGACCGCTAGGTATGAAATTGATTCGACCACTTTAGATGTATATCTACTATCTATTTTTACTGATTTAGAAGGTAAAAAGCCTATAAGGCGCCCTACACTTTATACCGTTTATGATACGTACAGTGGGTGTGTTGTTGGTTTTCACCTTACTCTCGATGGAAATACTGAAGAGTCATTTTTAATGGCTATGCATAATGCATTCACGGATAAAGTCGCTTTTGCTGCCCAACATGGAATAACAATAAAGAAAACTGATTGGCCTTGTAATCATATATGTAGTGAAATTCTGTTTGATCGTGGGACTGAGTTTAAAGATAAAAAAGTATCAGAAATACTTGAATCTAAGCTCGGTATACTTGGAGTATCTTTTACTGAATCTTATATGGGGAGCAATAAAGGAACAGTAGAAACTGGATTTAAATCATTAAAAGCAGATATAACAGATCTGATAAAGGCCCGTGTAGATAAAGATAAACCTAAAAGTACTCAACATGCATCGCAAAAAGCATCTTTAACAATGCCGGAATTATATAAAGTTTTGATTATACATTTTGTTTCGAGGAATCACTCTGGAACTGCAATTGAAAAGCGGGATTTAGAAGCGTGTATAAATAACATAGAGCCAACACCACAAAGCCTCTTTAATTATGGTCTAAAAACCAAGGCCAATGGAGGAGTTGTTCGCTCTAATAAAGATATTTTACTGGCTTTACTACCGCGTTTTAAAGTAATGCTCACTAAACAGGCGTTTGAAGTGAACAGACCTATGAAGGGGCAAGGACACGTCAAACTAAAGTATCAAACTGATAATAATGCTCTTAATAAACATCGAGAAGCTGCGCTCAATGCCCTTGGCAAGGGGATTTATGAAATTGAGGTGATGATACTGCCTAATTGGATTGATCATATTTGGTACTGCGGTCCGATTACAGATTATGAATGCATTGAGTTTAAATTATCAGATAGAAGTAGACGATTTTCTGGCTTGTATGGTGACGATATCGAGAATTTGGGTAAACAAGAGTTTGTACTAGAAAGTTTACTCCGCGATAGACGTCAAAATCAAAAAGAAGCGATCGCGAAATTAATAATAGAGTTTGAATCAGGTAGAGTCAAAGATCTAAGGAACGTTAAAAAGACAAGCAATAAATCAGTATCAAAACACTTAGATGAAAATACAAAGCTTGATTTAATGTGTGAAACTAAAAGTAATGCACAAAGGACAGCTGTCGTATTAGTGGGTGGAAGTTCTTCTTTACTTGATGATTTTGAAAAAGAGGAAAGTAACGATGCTTAATCCACTAACAGAATTTTTACCTAATATTGAGACTAGGTGTGAATTTCATGAGGCTGTGCGTAAAACCCGGAGTGAGCAACCACCTAATCATTGTCATATATCAAGTCAAGTCAAAGAGCTATTTTACATTCCAACTGAAGATGCTTGGAAAGTTTATAAAAGCATAGAAACAATGATAAAAGAAGGTTATAGAAATAAAAATATTAATAGCTCAGAATATTTTAAAGAAGTTAATGAATCTATTTTTAGTGACATAAATAGGCCGGTTAGCCACATTACGAAAAAAGTTGAATTAGGTGGCTGTTTATTCGGAGAGTCTGGAGTTGGCAAAACTAAGCTGGTCAGTGAATCTTTACGTGAGTTTCCACAAAAAATTACACACCAAAGTTTATGCACCGCAACAAATACGCCTTTAATTCAAATTCCTTGGATAATGATAACGTGTGAAGCTACAAGGAAAGCAACCCTTAGATTAATTATTGAAGAAATCGATAGAGTTGCGGGAACTCGTAATTTAGCTGATCTGAATGAACGTGACAGTATTCACAAGCATTGTAGTGTAATACGTTTACTGTGTATCCAATATTCAGTAGGGATTATTATACTAGATGAAAGCCAGTGGTTTGATCAGAAATCGCAATCTAATAGAGATTCAATAAGTAGCTCATTTTTGCAGCAAATCTATAATCGATTTAATGTACCTATCTTGCTTATAGGTACTCCTCAATTGGTTCAAGCACTAATGCTAAGCCAAGCCACGTTAAGGCGTTTTAAAGAGGCTATTTATCATGAACTTCGTTATTTTGAGGTTGACTCTCAGGAGTGGAAAACAGCTATTAAAACTTTGTTCGGTGACTTCATATTCAAGAAATCGCAAAAGCAACTTACGGATAAGCAATTAGATCTAATTGATGATTTTGCTTTTGGTTGTATGAATGAGCTCATTCACCTAGCTTGCAAAGTATCTGAACTTGCAGAGGAAGGCAACATTAATCAATTAACAGAAGTTTTATTAAAAAGCTCAATAAAGGAGTTAAATAATGGGAATACAGATTTTAAACTTGGTTTAAACAATGTGCCCAGAGTTAAGGCTAATTCGAATCAATCGAATGAAGTTTGTAAAAAAAGCAAAAGGGATAAACGCGTAAAAAATAAGGAAGCTGAGTTTAAACCAATAGATATAAGCGACTTTATTTAAGTGATGGAGCCAAAATGACTACCCTTATAAATTTATGCAATTTTTTTCCAATTCAAGCTAATGAATACTTCCCAGCCTATATAATGAGGCTACGCTACTTGGGGAAATATTTAAGTTTACCCTCAGAAATGTTTATATCCGATGTGAAGGCTGCAACAATATCCGATAATATTTATCCACGTTCCATTATTCCTTGTATAAAAAAGTTGGTGTCAGAAAATATTGTAAGTAACAATTACTCTATAGACTGTAAAGTATTAACTAATCATTATAGTGCTAACTATTGGCAAGGCTTTATTAAGCCTAGTGAACTTAATCTCTACAATACAGCTATTATAAATGGTCATAAAGTGAGTAAAAATCTATTCGAAGGTGAGCAGCTTTTAAAGGTATTTAAACCACTTAAGTTTTGCAGGATGTGTGCCCAAGATGATAGGGAATTGACTGGTTTGTCCTACTGGCATAGTGATCATCAAATACCTACAATTTATATATGCAGAAAGCATTCGATAGCGCTAGAACATGCTGTGTGGGAGCATAAAAAAACACTAATAGATTACCCAGTTATTAGCCCTAATAGTGCTTGTAGGATACCTAAGATAGTTATAACCCCTTTACATGTGTGGTTGGAAAGCCAATCGAGGCATTTACTAACTCAACCATTACCAATAACACGAGCGTGGGTTGCATCAATACGCACCTCTTTATATGAAATGTTAGAGGTAAGGCATACGATAAGAAGTGTAATGTTTTCACGTGAATTAATTAATCAATGGGTTTTGTTTTTAAAAGAGGCATTTAAAAAATTAGAGCCAACTCAGCGCTACGGAGCAGGGTTTGAATTATCGGCAGCCTTTACAGTGCAACGTATATTATTCCCTAAAAATAAATACACCCACCCAATGATGTTTTTGCTTTTAATAAAATTTACAGAAGAGTATTTAGGCGTAAATTTATCTATAGGACAAGCAATAAATTCCGAAGCAGACGGTTATATTGATAAGCAACTTAATTAGAATATATGAATATTTTGCCGTTGTTACCTGATGAGACCATTTATTCATTTTTAGCACGGCTTAGGGTTTACTCGGGGGGGGCTAGCCATCGAAATGCAAGCTTACTTTGGCTTGGGCAATATGGACTAAGTTTGGATCAAAAACTTGCCACCCATTTAGCGTATTTTGCTGAGCAAACTAATTTATCTTCTGAGCTATTGCTTAATGGACATACCTATTATCCCTTATTCTCTTTAGCAGGTAATGACCCTAAGAAGCTCAAAGAAGTCATGCTTATTGGACCTTCTTATCGATTAGGTAATGAGGCTAAAATTTCTCAATCTGGCCTGAAAGCATTGAGCAATGACAAATACTGTTTGTCGTGTATTGAAGCTGACAAAAGTAAGTATGGCGTTGCTTATTGGCATCTGTCGCATCAGTTTACAGGGATAAAAAGCTGTCAAATCCATCAGACCTTGCTTATTTGTACGCCTCCATCATCGCGTGTATACAGGCTTCCTCCACAAGTAATATTATATCATGAAGAGCCTGCGAGAGATTTACAGCAATTATTTACTACTTATGTTTTAAAAATTAATGAATCGGCTAAAAATAAATCGCGTAATGACCTGTTATTAGATCAAAGCAGTTTAAACACACTGATTAAGCAAAAAGGATTTATGGGTAAGAATAGCATTAATATGCATTGTTTATTGGCTGCTCATTCAAAAGTATCAGAACTTTTATTTAGTATGGACATTATCACTGAGCATGTAGCAAGAAATCTTATTAGAAAGCCTAACTATCCATGTCACCCGCTCAAACTTATATTATTTCGTTTTGCCTTGGAACAATTGCCAGATAGAGCAACGCAGGGAGACATACAGCTACAACTAACAGATAAAAATAAAGATAAAAAACGCCATAAGCAATGTTTGGTGTTACTACAGAAAAATGAATTGAATTTTACCGAAATTGCTAGACGGGTAAAGTGCTCCGTAGGCTACGTTATTAAGTTAGCAAAGCAAGAAAATATAGGCTATCTAAAGCGGACGCAATTTATTTCAGCTGATATAGAAAAGCGTATTTTAATCCGCTTGATAAAAGGTGATGCTAGAGACGTAATTGCAAAGGCCGAGAGGGTTTCTATAAGCTCAGTTGAAAAAGTATGTGGGGAGAGCTATCAGCTCTCTGAGTGGCGTCAATACCTAAGAGCATTGGATAAAAGAAGTAAATATAGAAATGAAATGTCTACAGCATTAAAGGCTAATTGCTATTCGACACGAGCAGAGATAAAAGCGATGTACCCAGCTTGTTACATGTGGCTTTATAAATACGATGCGCAGTGGTTGTATTTGCAACTACCACCTGCATCTTATCTATCTAAATGATTAATGAAGTTAATAATAAACGGGGCATCAAGTCATTAGTATACAAGTAAGTGAGCTTCATAAGAGTAGTTGAGTAATGCACTAGCGGCTAATAGTTTTTCTCCCCAAAAAACATACTGGATATTTCTAATTTAAGTTCTACACTTCAGCTAAGCTTTAATGAAGTGACTTTGTATATATTAAAATTAAGGATATTTAAGATGGATCTATACTATTTAAATAACAATTCGCAGCCGACTGGCGAACATGAAGTACATAAAAAAGGCTGTAATTTTATGCCGATGAATAAAACAGAACTAGGAATGCACAGCACATGTTCATCGGCAGTATTAAAAGCAAAGCTAATTCATACAAATGTTGATGGATGTATGTTTTGTAGCCCTAATTGCCATACTCGATAATCGTTCCCAAATAGGGTAAAAAAGGCGTTCGTTCGCAAACTTATTTATTTTTTTGCAACTCGGTAGCTTAGTAAAAGCAAGGGGGGTATTCGCAAACTTATTTATCATAAACATTTTGAAAAAATTTCTACTGTAGAGTGGAAATTTATCAAAATTATAAAAGCCGTTGCAGTAATGCAACGGCTTTTTTGTTTGCCCAGCGAAGCTGGCAAACCCGATAGGCTGAAAGATGCCTTATCACC
>NZ_JBEOOB010000012.1:0-100049 GCF_040308685.1 Pseudoalteromonas sp. 20-MNA-CIBAN-0454
GGTCGTCGTCACTGCGTGATGCGTTCGCTCTTCATAAACCCTGGCTCCCGCAACCACTGAAATAAATAAGAATAAACAGACACTCTTAAAGAGTGTTTTTTTATGTCTAAAGTTTGGCGAATGACTTACAACCCAAAAGCCGTCGCTTTACTGTTTACCACGTTCAATTGGCTAATCAGGAAGGAGTAATAAACGGCTATAAAGGTTAATTTAACTCATAGGGTTTATAGACTAGTTTTGAATATAAAAGGAACTTAGTAGCTTAATTAGTGCTAAAAGTAGTTATTTTTTTAAACTTAGCGTAGCTTATGTAGCAATAACGTAAATATTTTAGCAAGAGTAGGCATGACAGAACTTTACCACTGGTTTGATTTAATAGGTGTTGCAGTATTTGCCATATCGGGCACCTTGGTAGCGTATGAAAAGAAGATGGATGGCTTTGGTGTTGTTGTACTTGCTACCGTAACTGCTATCGGCGGAGGAACTGTTCGCGATGTGATATTAAATGTTCCGGTATTTTGGCTGCACGACCAAAGTTATTTTGCTGCAATTTTAGCTGCAATACTACTAACAACGCGACTAATAAATAAGCAAAGAACCATACCCCACTATAACTTACAAATTGCCGATGCGTTTGGTTTAGCTTTTTTTGCCGTGATGGGCACACAAAAAGCATTGCTTGCCGGTATGCCAGATATGACAGCAGTGATTATGGGGGTTATTACTGGATGTTTTGGTGGCCTAATTCGTGATGTACTTGCCCGAGAGATCCCCATGCTGTTAAAGGGCGAGCTTTATGCAACCACCTGTATAGCAGGGGGAATAGTGTACACCTTGTGTATTAACTTTTCGCTTATCGTTGAAGTTGCGATGATTTTGAGTATGTTGATGACTCTATTACTGCGTTTTGCAGCCATAAAATGGGGTATTGTATTACACGTTTTTAAATATCCCGACTAAACTAAAGCTAAAGGGTATTTATTAGGATAGGGAATGTCGTTAGCTCGCATATATTCTCGTGCTCAGGTGGGCATAAATGCCCCCGAAGTGATTGTTGAGGTGCATTTAGGTAATGGTTTGCCTGCTTTTCATATTGTCGGTTTGCCCGAGGCTTCGGTTAAAGAATCTAAAGACAGAGTGCGTAGCGCACTTGAAAATTCTAAGTTTGGTTTTCCCGATCAACGTATTACTGTTAATTTAGCCCCTGCCGATTTACCAAAAGACGGTGGCCGATTCGATCTTGCTATTGCTGTAGGTATTTTAGTCGCCTCAGGGCAAATAGTGTGCTCTGACATTCATAAATATGAATTTTATGGGGAGCTGGCACTTAACGGTGAGATACGTGGCGTAAATGCTATTTTGCCCTCGGTGCTTGCTGCTAAAGAGCAGGACCGTTGCTGTTTTTTACCACTGGCAAATGATAGCTTAGCCAGTTTAGTTAACGGGGTTAAACGCAAAGCCGTAAGCTCTATTGCAGAAGTGTGGGGCGATTTACTTAATCAGCAACCACTGCCGTTAAATATACAATACCCAGATTGCACGCAAGCTCCTGATTTTTTGCTTGATTTAAGTGATGTGAAAGGCCAGCCTGGGGCAAAGCGAGTACTCGAAATTGCCGCTGCAGGAGGCCATAACTTACTATTTTTAGGACCCCCTGGTACGGGTAAGTCAATGCTGGCTCAACGTATGGCAACCATTATGCCAACCATGTCAGATGATGAAGCAATTGCTACTGCGGCGCTTTATTCTATTATTGGCCAGTCGATTGATTTAACTAATTGGCGACAACGGCCATTTCGCAATCCTCACCATACCTGCTCTGCCGTTGCATTAGTCGGTGGCTCGTCAAACCCTAAACCGGGTGAAATTTCATTGGCGCATAATGGCGTGCTTTTTTTAGATGAGTTGCCAGAGTTCGAACGTAAAGTGCTCGATTCGCTGCGTGAACCTATGGAAACTGGTACTGTCACTATTTCGCGTGCGGCAAGGCAAATGGAGTTTCCGGCGCAGTTTCAGCTTATTACGGCGCTAAACCCCAGCCCTACAGGTTGCCATAATGATAAGCGGGCAACGCCTGATCAAGTAATGCGTTATTTGTCGCGTGTTTCGGGGCCGTTTATTGACCGTATTGACTTACAAATTGAATTACCAAGGCTAACGAGTGTTGAGTTACAAAGTAGCAAACCCGAAGAAACCAGTGCAGTAGTAAGAGCGCGAGTAGAGGCTGCTTATTATTTGCAGCTAAAACGCCAAGGTAAAGTGAATGCGCGGTTAAACAATAAAGAAATGAGTATACATTGTGATCTCGCTTCCACTGAGTTGCAGTTTTTAGCCAGAGCGAGTGAAAAACTGGCATTATCGCCACGCTCATACCATAGAATAATTAAAGTAGCGCGTACTATTAGTGATTTAAAAGGGGCGGAGCGTATTAGCTTAAATGAGCTAAAAGAAGCACTTAACTACCGCGCCTTTGAGCGCTTACTAGCGCAATTAACTAAGTACTAAATAGAGAGCATATAACCTTTGCCGCGTACGGTAACAATGCGCTTTTGATCTTTTTCATCATTTAATTTTTTACGCAAACGGCCAATTAACACATCAACAGTACGATCGTTTGGGCTCCAATCAGGCTGGCCTATTTCTTCAGATATTTTTTCGCGAGAAGTTGCTTTACCTGCGTTACCAATTAAACAAATAAGTACTTTATGTTCCGCTTCGGTTAAGCGCGATTCAGCACCTGTAGCTGTAATTAGTGTGCGGTTGTCGGGGTGTAATTTAAAGTCGGCATATTCTATAAACTCTTCGCCGTTGTCATCGTTTTTATCATTTTCTGAATTTAAGTGTGCAATGCGTTTATATAAAGCACGCATGCGCAGCTCTAGTTCAAGTAAGTCTACGGGTTTGCATATGTAGTCGTCTGCGCCTTGGGCAAGGCCAGCAATGCGATCGGCCTGTGAATCACGGCTCGATAATAAAATTACGCCAATATCGGTAAGGGTATTTAGCTCTTTTGCAAGTTGTAAGCCGTCGCGCTTTGGTAAAACAATATCAATAATGGCTAATGAAAAAGCACCGCGCAAATTAACTCGCGACCTTATAGTGCTCAGTGCATCGGCGCCAGTAGGGTCAACTTCTATTGTAAACTCGGTATTTGTAAAATGATTTTGGATGCGTTTAACGAGTAATTCGTCGTCCTCAACCAATAAAACATGAATAGTCATAATACTTTATTGTTAATGCTTATAGTTTTCTATGGTAGCACCATTAAGTAAAGGCTGAGAAGGGCGTTTATTGTTTTTAAGTAAGCTAATGTTTCAAAAGTAGTTAATAAGTTTACAGTTTAGAAAATTTAGCACCTTTAGGGTTTTATTAAAGGTGCTATTTAGCCTGCTGTACTCAGAATAAATATCTTAATCTCAGTTCACTTAATTATTAAAAACAATTTAGCGACTAGTCGTTAGGGTAAAGATAATCCCACCATTGTGGCTCATTTTTAAGTTTTTTATCAAAATAAGCTAGCATGGTATTCCACCAATCAAAACGTTTGTCGCGGGCAATAATTTGATGGTTCGCACCTTTGTATTCTATTAACTCTACATCTTTATTAAGTAATTTAAGTGCAGTGTACATAGTTAAGCTTTCGCCAACGGGTACGTTAGTATCACTGTCACCATGAATGAGTAGCATAGGCGTGGTTACTTTATCGGCATTAAATACCGGGCTATGTTTACTATAAAGCTCGGGGTTATTCCACGGAAAGCTGTTTTTAGACGCTTCGCCAGAATATAAGTAGCCCCACCATCCTTCACCCCAGTAAGATGTGAGGTTAGAAATACCAGCATGAGAAATCGATGCGCTAAATAAGTCGGTTTTAGTTGCTAAATGCATAGTCATAAAGCCACCGTAAGAGGCACCTAAATTGCCTACCTTTTCGCTATCTACATAGTTGTATTTATTTAAAAATGCCTGCGTGCCTGCAATTATATCGTCGCTGGTGTAGTTGCCCCACGCATTAACGTGCTGCGCCGAAAACTTTTGCCCAAAGCCGGTAGCGCCTGTTGGCTGTATTACATAAACCACATATCCGTTTGCCGCCCATAAATTAAACGGATAACGTCCAGTAAAGCCTCGTGTCACTGGCGATGTGCCGCCATAGTAATAAACCAGCGCTGGGTGTTTTTTAGTTTTATCAAGGTTATTTGGGATATAAACACGCCCTGAAATTTCAACGCCATTTTTATTAGTGAAATTAAATTCTTCGAGAGTTGGAATTTGTGTATTTGCATAGCTAAGTGGCTTTGAATCCCAGATTATTTTAGCGGTGTTTTTACTTATATTAAATCGCTTTAATTGTTGTGGACTAGAAGCCGTGGTGCCACTGAGTAATATTTCAATGTTGCGCTCGTGTGAGTAGCTAAACTGCTCAACAATATCTAAACCGGTATTTAATTTTTTAAAGCGCTGCTTACTTAAATCAAATAGGTAGAGCGGTTGGGTGTCGTGCTCAGTAACCTTTAGCAATGCGTCGCCATTGTTTAATACACTCAGGCTTCCTATTGCCGGATCAAACTGTTTACTGAGTGCTTTAACGTTTTTTCCGCCGTCTGTAAGTAGGTAAAGTTGACCGTCGTAGTTATTCGCTAGCATTTCTTTTGGCAATGCTCTACCTGCCCCATTTTTAAAGTCGGGACCTGCAACAACATACACATCTTTATTGGCGTATTTGGCCTGATTAAAAGTTTTAAATTTACCCAAAGAAGTAAGCTTATTTGATTTTAAATCAAGCTCTACTAGTTCTGTTTCTGGATGAGTTGACGCTTGCATAGCGACTACAGGGCGGCTCATTAATAGTTTGCCGCGCTTATTGTTAAAGTCTTCAAAGCTATGCGAAAGCGGCCCTTGGCTGAGTGTTTTTATTAAACCACTTTGCGTATCAAGCATATAAACTTGGCTTACTGAACGTGCGTATGACCAGCGATCTTGTAACCCTTTATAATGCTTCGTGAGTTTGTCATTACCCTTGTCAGATGCAGGGTTAGACCAACTAAATATTACACTGTGCTCGTTATAAAAGGTAAAACCGCTAGCGCCTTCTAAGCGAGTAGAGAGGGTTTTTACTGATAAATTTTTACGGTTAAGTTGTTTTAATTCACCATTTAGTAAATACATTAAAAAGCGGTTGTCTGGGCTCCAAATAAGGTTGCTTGGTTGTTCTGCCTCAAAGCGATACAGTGTTTGATTGTCGGTGTTTTTAAGTTCAGTTACATTGTTTGCTTGATTTAGTGTTTTATCATTAAAGCGGCGCGTTGTCGTAATATAGTGCTCTGAGTTTGGCGCTAATGATAAGCCGCTAATAGTGGGAGCATCAAATAATTGTTTTGCCGATAAACGCTTAGTTTGTGAAGTATTAAGGGTAATATTATCGCTCGGTGTTTTTGGTGCAAAGTCGAGTATTACATCGTGCCAATTTGCAACTTGTTGCGCAACAATAATAGCAGTATGACTACCATTATTTAAGGCGAGTTTGTAGCTGCTGTTGTCTGCCTTTTGCAATTCGCCATTTATAAACAATTGCCCTTGTTCAATGCCTTTTAAGGTTAACGTACCTTGGCTAAAACGCGTGGTTTCTATATTAAACTTAAGTGCCTGTAAGCCGCCTAAAGTGAGTGCATTTATTTTATTAAATGGCTGCCAGCTGTGTTTTTTGTCAAACACCGAAAAGTTAGCTACGGGGAGTTGTAGCTGGGGTAATAAGTTACTAATTATGCTATCGCTTTGGGCCGTTTGAAAAGGCTTTAATTGCATGTTTTCAGCCAGTGGACCAATAAATTGAATTTTAGATTTATCAAGCGGCGCTGCAAACGCGGCAAAACTTAAGCTGCTAAGAGTAAAAAGGGCAAAGGAGTGTTTGAATAGTTTATTGCTATGACGCCAAAGTGCGTTAAGTTTCATTATTATACCTATTATTATTGAGTCTTTGGCCAAATATAGCATGTATTGTTATCATGCCCATATATTCAACTAAGCGGAGAGCAAATGACATTACTGATAGTTTATATGGTCGTTGCCATTGTTATTTCATTTTTATGCTCAGTAATGGAAGCCGTGCTGTTAAGCATTTCACCTAGTTATGTTGCATTACTGCGTAAAAAGCAGCCTGTATTAGCTAAGCAGCTCGAAAAACTAAAAAATAATATTGATCAGCCATTAGCGGCTATTTTAACGCTTAATACGGTGGCGCATACCGCCGGAGCCGCTGGAGTTGGCGCGCAAGCAGCTATTGTATTTTCGGATGCAGCAGTAGGGGTTGCCTCTGCAGTGATGACTTTATTTGTGCTGGTGTTTTCTGAAATCATACCTAAAACGTTAGGGGCAAACTATTGGCGAGTACTTACCCCAAGTGTGACTTACGGTTTACGTTTTTTAGTTATATTGCTTAAACCTTTTGTATGGCTTGCACAAAAGCTGACAAATTTAATGGGACCAAAGCATGACCAAGCCTATTATATTCGCCAAGAAATAGAAGCCATGGCCGATATAGGCACTGAGTCGGGGGCGCTGCACCAAGATGAGTCTGAAATAATTCGTAACTTATTACATTTTAGACATGCCAAATTATGCGATTTGATGACCCCACGTACAGTTATTTTTAAAGTTCATAAAGACTTAACCGTAAACGAATACTTGAACCTGCATGGTTCGTCGTCGTTTTCTCGCATATTGGTGTTTGATAAAGACACTGACGATATTATCGGCTTTGTGCATAAAAACGATATTATGTTGGCATGTCATCGCTTAGGTAGCGATTACAAAATTAGTAAACTAGTAAAGCCAATCTATACGGTTCCTAGTTCGCAAAATGCGTCGTCGTTGTTACAAACCTTATTAACAGACCGCACGCATATTTGTTTAGTGGTTGATGAGTATGGCGACGTACAGGGTATTGTTACGCTTGAGGACATGATTGAAGCACTAATGGGTTTAGAAATTGTAGATGAGCGTGATCAGTCCACTAATATGCGTGCGGTTGCGAAGCAGCGTTGGCATAAACGTTTGGCAAATAGTAAAAACTTAGTCACTGAAGAGGATAAACACCCTAGAGGAGACAACTAAAGAGGTCTCCTTATTAGCTTGGGGGTTTATAGTTAATGGTATTTCCTGTCACTTTAATCCAATATTGTGCCCAGTCTATAAATTCACTCTTAGATTTAGGACGACTAAATAAAAATCCCTGTATTGCTAAGCGAGTTTTGTAATGCCTTAAATAAGCAAGCTCTTCGGGGCGCTCAACCCCTTCTGCTACTAGTTCTAAATGCTCTTGATTGGTAATGTCGATGAGGGAGCTTACAACAACTTGAGAAAACTGATCTGTTTCTATATTACTAATAAGTGTGCGGTCTATTTTTATTTCGGTAAAGGGCAAGTTTTTAAGCTGGCTCATGTTAGTAAAGCCAACGCCAAAATCGTCAAGCGATAAACCAAAACCATGCATTCTTAAGCGGTTTAATGTTTCTAATTGGCTTAGGCTTGAAAGCGCATGTTGTTCGGTTATCTCAATAATAATATCACTAGGTTTAAGCTGGTTAAGTTTTAATATAAGTAATAGCTTATTTGGGCAGCTAAGATCGTTTAACTGCATGGGAGATAAGTTAAATGCCAGTTTTAAATTTTGTCCTAGCTGTTCTTTTATATTTTCGAAATCACTGGTGGCTTTTTCAAAGAGCGCAAATGTAATTTCATTAATTAGATCATGTTGCTCAGCAAGGCTAATAAAACGAGCTGGTAAAATTATACTACCGTCGGTATTTGACACAATACGCGCTAATACTTCAGCACTTTTTATTTTACTGGTATTAATACATATTTTAGGTTGATAAAACGGCGTTATTTCGTCATTTTTTAATGCGTTAATAAGCTCTGTTTTTGAAATAGCAGGTTCTTTTATTAAAGTGTGGCTATTTAAATAGGCAACTTTATTTAACAAGGAGCCTACTTGAGTTAATTGTACGGGCTTAGAAATATTACCGATAAGGTGAGCATTATGCTGCTTGGCTAAGTTGGCAGCTAAACTAATTACCTTATGCTCCATTTCAGAAATAATAATAATGGCGCCTTGGTAATTTAGCTCTCCTAAATGGCGTATTAGCTCCATGCCATCCATTTCAGGCATGTTTAAATCGGTAAAAATGGCATCAAAATAGTTTATGTCACGTTTAACTTTTTCTAGCGCTTTTGTAGCACTTAGGCAAGTGGTTATGGTATCTGACATATCTAACTCAGCGAGGATTGCTTCCATTACAATTAAAATAGCTTTTGAGTCATCAACGACCAGAATATTAGGCACTACTTTTTTCACTGTTATCCCTTTCAATGCATAGTGTGTATTACTATAAAAGTAGTAGATTCTCATGTGTTTGTCATTCTTTTAATGTGTATATTAGCCGGCTAATAAAAAGTTGTTATTAATCATGCTCGCTCGTGTTTTTTAGCTGAGTCGGTATACTAGCGCTATTGTTTTAAACGGTTTTAATTATGATAAGAATAGAACTTAAGTTAGCCGATCAGCCTTTTACACTAATGGTTTCTGGGCAAAAAGTTGTGCAGATATTTCATAGTCAACAAGCGATTACTTTTGATAACCCCCGCGACAACTATTATCAATTTACTTTTGATAACAAACTAATAGGTATTGATAGCTCATTGGTAAATGAGCAGAGTATTTCGTTGTTTGTAAACGATGAGTTTGCTACGCAACTTGCTTTACCTGCAGCTACTGGTGGTGAAACTAAAAAAGGCTGGCTTGGATTGGCCGCCCTTGGTTTTAAGCTATTTAAAAGTGCCAAAGTAATTAAGGTAGTGTTAGCGGGAGCGTCAGTTGCCGGTTATGCCTGGTTATTCAGTATTGAGTTTGCACTTATGCTTATTGCTTGCTTAGTGGTGCATGAATACGGCCATGTGCGTGCCATGCAATATTTTGGCATTAAAACCAAAGGCATTTATTTAATTCCGTTTGTAGGCGGGCTTGCAGTAAGTGATGATAAAATTACCACGCGTTGGCAAGATGTAGTGATTTCTTTAATGGGCCCCGCGTTTGGGCTTATAACGTCAGTATTAAGTTTAGTGTTGTACTACGCTACCGAAATGGAAATATTTGCTGGTGTTGCTGTGCTTAGCGCTTTACTTAACTTATTTAATTTACTGCCTATCTTACCGCTTGATGGTGGCCATGTATTAAAAAGTATTAGCTTTTCTATGCGCTCATGGGTCGGTTTAAGTGTGTGTTTATTGGGAGTGCTGTTTGGTTTATGGCTAAGTTACACCTTTGGTTTAATGTTGTTGGTGTTCTTTTTGTTTATTGGTGCGCTGGAAATTGTATTTGAATGGCGCGGCAGGCACACTTCACATTTAATGCCACTTGATAAGTATGGCCAAGGTTTTTCAGCGGTGATGTATGCGCTGGTGGTTGCCGGGCATATAGCCGTAATGATGCATTTTGCAGACTCAGAAAACCCCATTTTAAGCTTGCCAATGAAAATATTATCGAGCTAATCGTATTTAAAAGCAGGGCTGTAATTGCAGTCCTGCTTAATACATTATTTTTATACAGTTAATAAAAGCTCAACATTAAGGATATAAATACCCCAGTTACAAATAGCTGCACTACGCAAAAGCCCATAATGTCTTTGGCTTTTAGGCCTGCTATAGCAAGTACAGGTAATGCCCAAAAAGGTTGAATTAAGTTAGTCCACGCATCGCCCCAGGCTACTGCCATTGCAACTCGTGAGATGTCGGCGCCAAGCGCTTGCGCTGCGGGTATTACAATTGGCGCTTGTACCGCCCATTGTCCGCCGCCCGAAGGCACAAACATATTAACCAACCCGGCACTTATAAAACTAAAAAATGGCAAACTGTCTGCATCTGCTATGGCAATAAAACCGCTTGATATTTGCTGTGCTAGGCCACTATCAACCATTACCGCCATAATGCCGGCATAAAACGGAAATTGAATAACAATACCTGCGCCACTAGGAATTGCCTGCTGTAAGCTATTGAGTAAGTTATGCGGTGTTTGATGTAAGGTTATAGCTAAAAACAAAAACAACGCAATTACGCTATTTAAGTTTAAGCCGCCACCGGCAACTAAAAAGTAATAACCTAAATAAATTAACCCCAGTAAGCCAATTGTAATACCAAGCAACTTACTTTGCTCTAAGTGTTGGGCTGGCCTGGTAATATTAATTATTGCAGGGGAGGTACTTTTTAATAGTGCGGGGTCTATGTAAACACTTTCCTCGGCGCTTGGTAGCATGTAACGGTTAACTAGCGGCATAATAATAAATAACCCTACTAGTATGGCAATATTAAAGCCCGCAAATAGCGTTTGCTCAGTGCTAATAATCCCCATGCTTGATTGCAAAAAGTGCCCTTCGGTGGCTATCGTCAGTGGAATTGAGCCTGCTAACCCGCCATGCCACACTACAAAACCTGAGTAGGCGCTGGCAACTAATAAGCGGTAATCAACTCGGGTGTGTTTAGCAATGGCTTTGGCAAATAACGCGCCAATAACTAAGCCAAACCCCCAGTTAAGCCAACTAGCGAGTAGTGAAATAAGCGTTACTAATATAATTGCTTTTGGTGCAGTGTTAGCAAAGGTGGCGAGCTTTTCTAGTAACTTACTAATAGGTGGAGTGCTTGCCAACATATAGCCGGTAATTAACACCAGCAGCATTTGCATTGCAAAGCTAAGTAAGTTCCAAAAACCATCGCCCCACGCTTGCAGTACCTCAATACCGGTTGTTGGAGTAAACACGCTAGCGATAACTAAGGTAATAACACTTAGCAGTATTACAAATATAAAGGGATCAGGCAGGTAGCGCTCAACGAGCTTGGTAAAGGGAGTGGCTATTTTATTAAGCATAACTAGGGCTGTTGTTAGTATTATTTGCAGGGTAATTAATCACGAAAAACATTAATTGGCAAACCGCATTTAGTCTTATGGGCGTTATGTTTAAATGAGAATAGTGAAAATATTGCTTAAACCAATAGCATAAAGTAACGTGTTGTTTATAGATAATTTACTAACTAAGACTTTGTATTATGCCGGTGATATTTAAAAGGCTAGTGTTACTTGTACGGGCTCATATAGATCAGTTGAGTTGGCAAGCAGTGGCACTGGCTATTTTGACTCATATGCTTTTAACATGGGGATTGTTATATATAGCAAATGAGCAAGCACTCACCTCCCTAACAACCTTTTTTTATTATTACACGGTAACCACTTCAACCGTAGGGTATGGCGATTTTAGCCCAACCACAGATTTAGGGCGTTGGGTGGTGGCTTTAATACAAATACCTTTTGGTTTAGCTTTATTTGGCGTTCTGTTAGGCAAAACAGGGCAAACAATAACTTACTTAATTAGGCGCGCTATGACTGGTGATAAAAACTTTGCTCACAGTAGCAACCATATTATTATTTTTGGTTGGCACGATACCCGTACTAAAAAAATGATTGATTACATTCTGGCCGACACTAAACGTACCGAACGGCGTATTTTACTTGCAGTAACTGAGCAAATGGAGCACCCATTTTTAAGTAACGAAAGTGTCGACTTTGTGCGGTTAAGTAGCTTTACCGATTTAGAGGAGCTAAAACGTGTAGCTATAAGCTACGCCGATAAAGTGATTATTGACGGCCAAGACGACGATCAAACCTTTACTACCGCATTGCGCATTAGCCGTTTAGTTAAAGATGATTGCCATATAAGCGCGCATTTTTTAGATGAAACAAAAGTAGATATGCTATTAGAGCATTGCCAAAATGTAGAATGCAGCAGTGTTAAATCGGCAGAAATACTCGTACGTTCAATGCAAGATCCAGGTTCGAGCCGAGTGCACGAAGAGCTACTATCAATTTTACATGGCGATACGCAGTTTAGCTTAGCCATTCCAGAGCAAAGCAAAGAGATGGAGTTTGGTACTTTGTTTCATCATTTTAAACATCAGCATGATGCTATTTTACTTGGTGTGGCACACAATTTAAGTGCACAAAATATGGATTTAAATCCGCCACTTGATTATAAAATTAACGCCGGCGACATTTTGCACTACATAGCAGTAGAGCGAGTATTAAGTCGTGAGGTTGACTGGCCGGCTTTGGCAAAAGCATGAACGAAGTTATATTTTTAATCATTCTTTTAATTGCCTATATTTTACCTGTGGTTATTGTACTCAATAGTAAGCGTACTCAAGGCCACGAAAAAAATGCTTGGTTAATTGGCATTGTATTTTTTTCGTGGTTAGGGCTTATTATGTATTTAGCCATAGTGCCTAAACATGGGCGTAAAAAAAGGCAAAATAAAAAGCCTTAAATATAAGGCTTTTTGGCAATAGGAAGTAGTTGCCGCAGTGGTATTAATAGTATTGCAGGCCGCTAGTTTAAATTTTAGTACTATTCAAGCTCTTTCAGTTTGTGCTTCACAAGAGGGTCGTTTGGCGCTAATTGCTTGGCGACTTCGAGTAATTGGATGGCATCATCGGGGTGCTGCTCTTGATGTTTAAGCGCTACATCAATAAGTGGCTGAATATCAATGCTAGCTTGATGCTCCTGTACGTGAGCTGTTTTTTCGTCTATCAAAATATTATGTGCAGTACTTAGTAATTCTAGGCGATGCGCCGATTTTTTATTCGCTTTATTGAGCCTTTTGTAATAGTCCTCTTTAAAGCGTAAGGTTTTAGTTTGCAGGCGAAACTGCGCAATATCAATTTGTTGATGGCGCATAAAGTCCACAGCTACTTGCTTATAAAAACCAAACTTGTTTAAGTAAGTGGCGTGAGTGCCGTGACCCATACCAAATACCCGTAAATGGTTAAGTTGCTTATAGCGCTTGGCATGTAGTCGATCAATACGATTAGTGGGGTCGTAAATAATATAGCCTTGGGCGTTGCCTAAATCTAAATCGGCATAACTGCCTTCCCAATCATATTGCTGAGCTATATCTGTGCTAGAGCGGTCGTCCCATGGCACTAAGCTTTTGTTTTTAGTGCTAACGGGGTGAAAAAGCAATACCTGATCCAGCTTTAATAATTTTGCAAAAGCACCAACCGCAAAGCCGCCACGGCTTAAGCCATAACCTAATCGAGTCTTAAAAGATGTAAGCAGTGGGGATAATTGTTCCAGAAAAAAAATTAAATTGCGGTTACGAAACCAATTACTTTTCCCTAGGTGCTGAAAGGCAATCACATTTACGTTTTGTTTTTGTGCTAGGTGATAACCCCAGGGCGCGAAGTCTGCGTGAAGGTCTTGTTCCTGCACATCAGTACCAGCAGGCGAAAAGGTAAATAGTAGAGGCTTATTAATATCAATAAAGTCGTACTTAACATATACATCGCCAAGTAAATCCCCCCCAGACATTGGCAGTTTGGCTTGCTGCTCATCACACGAAAGGGTTAACCACTCATCTAACCAATACAGTAACTTCATTTTTCCTCCACAAAAACAAGCGGCGAATTATAGCAAATTACCATAGATAAGAAAAACAAACGTACTTTTGTATTAGTGTCAGAGAGTTATACCTGTTGCATAGAGGATTGCTTTACTTATAAATTAGCCGGTAACTAAATTTACCGATTTTTAAATAACTAGGCTCAGGTTAAATAGTAAAATATTTTACTCCTCAGCCATGTGGGTGATTATTTGCCAATCACTTTTGGTTACGGGCATTATTGACAATCGCCCGCCTTTTTTAAGCGCTATGTCGGTGATGCGAGGGTTAGCTTTTATTTCTTTTAAGCTAACCAGAGAGTCTAAATGAGATTGATAAGTTACTTCTACTACTACCCAGCGAGGATTGTCGCTGGTGGCTTTAGCATCATAATAATCACTACTTAAATCAAACTGAGTTGGATCTGGGTAAGCTGCTTTTGTTACTACAGCAATACCTACTACGCCTACGAGCTTGCAGCTAGAATGGTAAATCATTACGAGGTCACCTACTTTTACCTCGTCGCGCATAAAGTTACGTGCTTGGTAATTACGTACCCCTTCCCAAAGTGTGGTTTGATTTTGTGCATTTTTAAGATCGTCAATCGAAAATGCATCGGGTTCAGTTTTAAATAGCCAATACGCCATATCAGGACTCGTAGAATGATTTACATCCCTCTATTGTATAGTATCATTTGGGTATTAGAGAATTGAGGAAGTAATAATGAGCCAAGTATTAGATGATTTATTGTCGTTGTTAACACTTGAAGAAATTGAGCAAGGTTTGTATCGAGGGCAAAGCCAAGATTTAGGTTTTGGTGCTGTATTTGGCGGCCAAGTTATGGGCCAAGCGCTATCTGCTGCAAAAGAAACGCTACCAGAGGGGCGTATTGTACATTCACTCCACTCTTACTTTTTACGCCCAGGCGATGCCACTAAGCCTATTGTGTATGATGTAGAAGCTATTCGCGATGGTAAAAGCTTTAGCACTCGTCGGGTTAGTGCTATTCAGTACGGTAAGCCTATTTTTTACATGACAGCGTCTTTTCAAGGAGCTGAAGAAGGATTATCGCATCAGGCGACTATGCCTGACGTACCTTTACCCGAAGAGCTGCGTTCATCGTTAGAGTTTTATAAAGAAAAC
Organism: Pseudoalteromonas sp. 20-MNA-CIBAN-0454; assembly: GCF_040308685.1. Lineage (NCBI taxonomy): Bacteria > Pseudomonadati > Pseudomonadota > Gammaproteobacteria > Alteromonadales > Pseudoalteromonadaceae > Pseudoalteromonas > Pseudoalteromonas sp. 20-MNA-CIBAN-0454. Next base: position 14,625 of record NZ_JBEOOB010000012.1, read on the forward strand.
GCCGAGCAAATACCCGCAGCTATACGCAATCAATTTATTAGTGAAATGCCAATAGAAATACGTCCGGTGACCTTTCATAACCCATTTAAACCTGAAGCAATGGAGCCAGTTAAGCACATTTGGTTTAAAGCTAACGGTGAAATGCCAGACGATCAACGTATTCATAATTACTTATTAGCGTACGCGTCTGATTTTGAATTTTTACCAACTGCTTTGCAGCCGCATGGTGTGTCTTTTATGCAACCTAATATGCAAGTTGCCACGATTGACCATGCAATGTGGTTTCATCGACCATTTAGAATGGATGATTGGATTTTATACTCAGTTGACAGCCCAAGTGCAAGTTCTGGTCGAGGGTTAGTAAGAGGGCAATTTTTTGACCGCCAAGGCAACTTAATTGCCTCAACAATGCAAGAAGGGGTTATGCGTCAGCGCTAACTTACGCACTAGTAACAAAGGGTAGTAGGTGCCATATAAATTGTACGGCACCTACATTTAAACAAGTAAGTAAGCGGCGTAGCACTCACTCAAAACTAAGGCTTTATTTACACTGACCTTGTACTATATCGCTAATTGACTGCCAAACACGTGCTGGCAATAATGCTTTAAGATGCATATAAGTTTCACATAATTGCACGCTGCCTATTAAGCCCGCATCACCATCGGTAATTAAAGACTGTGCGCGTAAATTATCAATAAAGCTGACCAGCACCTTTTTATCAAAAAACTCTGGGGTTTTAATCCCATGCAAAGTACCTAAACGTTGTGCTAGCACTTGGCTTTCTCGCTCTAACTCTGCTTTTTCAATGCCGTTGCTAGTTTGTATAAAGCCAATCACAATGGCATAACGCTGCAACGTAAAGTTTAGTGCTTTACCTAACATATCCAATTTAGCCAAACAGTCGTTGGTATTGGTTATATGAATGTTATCGCCATCAAGTTCTATTAAGTTTTGATCTACAAAATTAGCTAAAATACGCGTAATGTAGTCCTCATCTAGCTCTCGTAAATACCATTCTTTAGCAAATAGCGGATAAAACGCAGCAACTAGCTGCTGACATTTTGAAACTGTTGTGGTTTTTTCTCTAAACAAATGCAGTGCAATTAAACTTGGTACGGCAAAAAGATGTAAAATATTATTACGATAATAATTAAAGAGTGTTTTTTCTTTATCGTTAATCGCGATAATTTCGCCAAATTCATCACTTATCACATCAAACTTATTAAGCTTTAATGCATGCGTTAACAGTTGCTCTGGTGTTTCCTCTGGAGCTGTTACTTTATTACTGTAGCTGGCATCGCGTTGTAAGCGTAAGTAAAAATCAAGTTGCGCTAAAAGTTTTGGCTTACTCAGTGCGTGCTTGTCGTTTACCAGTAAAATCATCGCTAATAAATTAACCGCATTAAGTGCCGCTGCATTGTTAATTTTAACCATAACTTGGTCGGCTAGGTTTGCCACTTGTGGGCCTAACCATTGTGGTTTTTGTACATCGGTAGGGTGTATGTCGTCACGCCAATTGGGTTGGTTGTCGTTTAAGTATTGGTTTATGGAAATAGGGTCACCAAAGTTTAAATAACCTCGACCATAGTTTTTAAGATTTTTAATCGCTTTAAAAATTCCAAAGATAGACTCACCTTTTTTATCATTTCCAGCGAGTTCTTTAAGGTACGTGTTAATTTCCATAACGTGCTCGTAACCAATATATACCGGCACAATAGAAATAGGGCGGTCAATACCACGCAGCATAGCTTGCATGGTCATTGCTAACATACCCGTTTTAGGTGGTAACAAACGCCCGGTGCGGCTACGCCCGCCCTCGGTATAAAATTTAACAGAATAACCTTTAATAAATAACTGGCTTAAATATTCTTTAAATACTGCAGAGTAGAGCTTATTACCGGCAAATGAACGGCGAATAAAAAACGCACCCGAGCGGCGAAAGATCCCGCCTGCCGGAAAAAAGTTAAGGTTAATACCCGCGGCTATATGTGGTGGTACTAAACCTTGATGATAAATAGCATAAGTAAGTAGTAAGTAATCCATATGGCTGCGATGGCACGGCATATAAATAATTTCGTGGCCTTTATTAGTCAGCTCATGAATTTGCTCTGTGTATTTTATATCTATACCGTTATATAGCTTATTCCACAGCCAAGTTAAAAAGCGCTCAGCTACGCGTATCATTGCCTCTGAATAGTTAGCCGCTATTTCATTAAGTAACTTAACCGCATTTTGACGTGCTTGCGCTTGGCTAATATTTTTAGCTTTTGCTTCGTCTTGTATGGCTTTTTTTATTGTTGGAGAGGCTAATAATGAGTTAAATAGCTGCTCGCGCGATGGCATTTTAGGGCCTGTTGCGGCAAGTTTTTGGCGGCGAAAGTGCACGCGGGCTACTCTTAATAGTTTTTGTGGAAGCTCGTTAACGTCCGCTTTTTCGTCTACTAAAAGTGATAAATCGAGTGGTTGGCTAAAGCGGATAAAGTTATCTCGGCCAGAAAACAACACCACAAATAACTTTCTAAACCAACTTGGTGTTAATGAGTGTGTTATGAGCGTGCTAAGTCCGGGCTTTTCTTTGCCGGGCGCTCGGCCCCATAAAATAGTAACAGGAATAACCTGTACATCTTTTTGACCACTACTTAATAAGTGATCAATAATTTGTTTGCCTTGCGCTAGTGCATTAGTTGGCTTTGCTATGTCACCAATTAATGGAGGTGGGTTTTCAATCCCTATAAAGCGGTCTAAGCGTTGTGTGCCTAATACTTGTTGTTCTCTAGGATCGGGTAATCCATGGCGTTTACATACCCGAGCAAGCGCCGCTAAGTCAAAGCGAGAGTTTAGGCGCACAATATAAAAGGTAGGGTTTTTAGAGTTTAATTCATATTGTTCAGTCGGCTTTTCTGGCAGTACCTTACTTCTTACAAGTAAGCGGCTTACTCCAGCTGATAAAACATTTAAGCAATAATTTACAATACGCATCGACTCACCATATAGAGAGTAATTACCCATATAATTTGGGTATATAAAAGCAAAATTGGCGCATATGATAACATAAGATCTAAAAAAGCCTTTAATTTGCGTTGCCGATTAGTCAGTACGTTATGGCTTAATATATATGCATTACACTTGATTGTAGCTGCTCTATAATAGGTTGCAGTATATTTGAGCAACCAGCAGGCTGTAATTATTTACTAATTAGCTGTTGCATTTATCACCAATGTAATTATAATACGCAGGCTTTCAAAATTCCCAAGGGAACTTGGAAGGATAAATTAAGCTAGGATTTCTAGCTAATAAACAGGAGTTCCGATTTGGAACTCAACGTAGATATAATCTAACAACCGACATCTTAATATTTAAGATTGTTTCGGTCGTTTTTTTATGCTCTTTTAAATGCTCTTTATATTGAGGTTAAGAATGTCAAATCAACGCATTCGTATTCGCCTAAAAGCTTTTGACCACCGTTTGATTGACCAATCAACGGCGGAAATCGTGGAAACTGCGAAACGCACTGGCGCACAAGTACGTGGACCAATTCCACTACCTACACGCTTTGAACGTTTTACTGTACTAACATCACCGCACGTTAATAAAGACGCGCGTGATCAGTACGAGATCCGCACCCATAAACGTCTGATCGACATCGTTGAACCAACTGACAAGACTGTTGACGCTCTTATGCGTTTAGATCTTGCTGCTGGTGTAGATGTTCAAATCAGCCTGGGTTAATCGGAAGATTAGAGAGGTTTTAGGAAAATGGCATTAGGTCTAGTCGGTCGTAAAGTGGGTATGACACGAATCTTCACTGAAGATGGTGTATCTATCCCTGTGACAGTTATTGAAGCGACACCTAACCGCATTGCTCAGATTAAATCTGAAGCAACAGACGGTTATAACGCGCTTCAAGTAACCGCAGGCACTAAAAAAGCAAGTCGTGTAAACAAAGCTTCAGCGGGTCATTTCGCTAAAGCTGGTGTTGAAGCGGGTCGCGGTCTGTGGGAATTCCGCCTAAATGGTGGTGAAGGCGATTTTGAAGTAGGCGCTGAGCTTACTGTTGAATTATTCAACGAAATCAACAAGGTTGACGTAACCGGTACTTCTAAAGGTAAAGGTTTCCAAGGTGGTGTTAAGCGCTGGAATTTCAGCATGCAAGACGCTACACATGGTAACTCTCTATCTCACCGTGCTCCTGGTTCAATCGGTCAAAACCAATCACCTGGTAAGGTGTTTAAAGGTAAGAAAATGGCCGGTCATATGGGTGCTGAGCGTGTAACGACTCAAAACTTAGAACTAGTTCGCGTTGACGCTGAGCGTAATTTGCTTTTAGTTAAAGGTGCAGTACCTGGCGCTATCGGCGGTGACGTTATCGTTAAACCAGCTGTTAAAGCATAAGTCCTGGAGATTTAGTGATGGAATTAGCAATTAAAGACGCTTCTGGCGGTCTTGAAGTTTCTGAAGCTACTTTTGGACGTGAGTTTAACGAAGCATTAGTACATCAAGTAGTTGTTGCATACGCAGCAGGTGCTCGTCAAGGTACTCGTGCTCAGAAGACACGTTCTGAAGTAAGCGGTGGTGGTAAAAAGCCATGGGCTCAAAAAGGTACTGGCCGAGCACGTGCTGGTACGATTCGTAGCCCAATTTGGCGTTCAGGTGGCGTTAGCTTTGCAGCTAAACCACAGGATCATAGCCAAAAAGTAAACCGTAAAATGTACCGCGGTGCGATTAAAAGCATCTTATCTGAATTAGTTCGTCAAGAGCGTTTAATCGTTGTTGAAAGTTTTGCTCTAGCAGCACCAAAAACTAAAGAACTAGTTGCTAAGCTTAAAGAACTTGAGCTTAAAGATGTTCTTATCGTGACTGAAGAAGTAGATGAAAATCTTTTCTTATCGGCACGTAACCTTTATAAGGTTGACACGCGTGATGTAGCTGGTATCGATCCTGTAAGCTTAATTGCTTTCGACAAGGTACTTATTACAGCCGCTGCTGTTAAGCAACTTGAGGAGGCGCTAGCATGATTCGCGAAGAACGTCTTTTAAAAGTGATCGTTGCTCCACATATCTCTGAAAAAAGCACTATTGCTGCTGAAGAAAACAATACTATTGTTTTTAAAGTAGCAAAAGATTCAACTAAAGCTGAAGTTAAAGCAGCAGTTGAGAAGCTTTTTGAAGTAGAAGTAACGGGTGTTCGCACACTTAACGTTAAGGGTAAAACAAAACGTACTGGCGCACGTTTCGGTCGTCGTAACGACTGGAAAAAAGCTTACGTTACTCTTAAAGAAGGTAGCGAGCTAGACTTTGTCGGCGGCGCCGAGTAATAAGGGGATAGAATTATGGCACTTCAAAAGTGTAAGCCTACTTCTGCGGGCCGTCGTCACTTAGTTAAAGTGGTTAACTCTGATTTACATAAGGGTAAGCCGTACGCACCACTATTAGAGAAAAACTCTAAATCAGGTGGTCGTAATAACAATGGTCGTATTACGGTTCGTCATATCGGTGGTGGTCATAAGCAACATTACCGTTTAATCGATTTTAAACGTACTAAAGATGGCATTCCAGCCACTGTTGAACGTTTAGAATACGATCCAAATCGTAGCGCAAACATCGCTCTTGTATTATATGCAGACGGTGAGCGTCGTTACATTATCGCACCAAAAGGCTTAAAAGCTGGCGATGCAATCCAGTCTGGTGTTGATGCACCAATCAAACCTGGTAATGCATTACCAATGCGTAATATGCCTGTAGGTTCGACTGTTCACAACGTAGAATTAAAACCAGGTAAAGGTGCTCAAATCGCACGTTCTGCTGGTGCATACGTTCAAATCCTTGCTCGTGATGGTCAGTATGTAACATTACGTCTTCGTTCAGGCGAAGTACGTAAAGTTGAAGCTGATTGTCGTGCGACTCTAGGTGAAGTAGGCAATGCTGAGCATATGCTTCGTTCACTTGGTAAAGCAGGTGCAAATCGCTGGCGTGGTATCCGTCCGACAGTTCGTGGTGTTGCCATGAACCCGGTAGATCACCCACACGGTGGTGGTGAAGGTCGTACATCTGGTGGTCGTCATCCTGTGTCTCCATGGGGTAAGCCGACTAAAGGTGCTAAGACACGTAAGAACAAGCGTACTGATAAGTTTATCGTACGTCGTCGTACTAAATAATAGTTGAGGAATAGCCATGCCACGTTCTCTCAAGAAGGGTCCTTTTATAGACCTACACTTGCTGAAGAAGGTAGAGAAAGCGTTGGAAAGCGGAGACAAGAAGCCAATTAAAACTTGGAGCCGTCGTTCAATGATCATACCTAACATGATCGGATTGACCATCGCTGTCCATAATGGTCGTCAGCACGTTCCTGTGTTTATCACAGACGAAATGATCGGTCACAAACTAGGTGAATTTGCACCAACTCGCACTTACCGTGGCCATGCTGCGGATAAGAAAGCGAAGAAACGATAAGAGGGGAAGATAAATGCAAGCATTAGCTAAACATAAATTCGCCTCTGGTTCGGCGCAAAAAGCACGTCTAGTTGCAGATCAGATCCGCGGACTACCGGTTGATCGCGCACTAGAAATCCTGGCGTACAGCCCGAAAAAAGCGGCTGTATTAGTAAAGAAAGTACTTGAGTCTGCTATTGCTAACGCAGAGCATAACGAAGGTGCTGACATTGATGAGCTTCGTATAACAACGATCTTTGTGGACGATGGTCCTACAATGAAACGTATTATGCCACGTGCTAAAGGACGCGCAGACCGCATCCTTAAGCGTACAAGCCATATCACTGTTATGGTTTCAGATAGCTAGGAGATATAAGTAATGGGACAAAAAGTTCATCCTACTGGTATTCGCCTAGGTATATCTAAACCTTGGGTTTCTACCTGGTACGCGAGTTCAAAAGATTTCTCTGCACAGCTTTTTGGCGATCACAAAGTACGTACATTCCTTACAAAGGAATTGAAAACGGCTTCTGTGTCTAAAATCGTTATTGAGCGTCCAGCAAAATCAATCCGCGTAACAATCCACACGGCTCGTCCGGGTGTTGTTATCGGTAAAAAAGGCGAAGACGTAGAAAAATTACGTCAAGCGGTAACTAAAATCGCTGGTGTACCTGCTCAGATTAATATTTCTGAAGTACGTAAACCAGAACTAGATGCACAACTAGTAGCAGACGGCATTGCCTCTCAACTAGAACGTCGTGTTATGTTCCGTCGCGCTATGAAGCGTTCGGTACAAAATGCAATGCGCATCGGTTCTAAAGGGATTAAAGTTGAAGTTAGCGGTCGTCTTGGCGGCGCAGAAATCGCACGTACAGAGTGGTATCGTGAAGGTCGTGTACCTCTACATACTCTTCGTGCTGATATCGACTACGCAACTTCTGAGGCCTTAACCACTTATGGTATCATTGGTGTTAAAGTTTGGATCTTCAAAGGCGAAGTTATTGGTGGTTTACCACTAGTACAAGAGCAAGAGAAGCCAGCTAAACGCGCACCAAAGAAAGCCAAAAAAAGTGCTAAGTAGAGGTAGCGAGTAATGTTACAGCCAAAACGTACAAAATTCCGTAAAACGCACAAAGGTCGCAACCGTGGTCTAGCGCAAAACGGTAACAAAGTAAGCTTCGGTACTTTCGGTTTGAAAGCTACTGGCCGTGGCCGCATGACTGCTCGTCAAATCGAAGCAGCTCGTCGTGCCATGACGCGTCACGTGAAACGTCAAGGTAAAATCTGGATCCGTGTTTTCCCAGACAAGCCAATCACGAACAAACCGCTTGAAGTTCGTATGGGTAAAGGTAAAGGTTCTGTTGAGTATTGGGTTGCTGAAATTCAGCCTGGTAAAGTACTTTACGAAATGGAAGGTGTTTCAGAAGAGCTTGCTCGTGAAGCGTTTGACCTTGCTGCTCGTAAATTGCCATTCAAAACAACTTTCGTAACTCGGACGGTAATGTGATGAAAGCTAGCGAACTAAAAGATAAAAGCGTAGAAGAGCTTAATACTGAACTTCTAGGACTTCTTCGTGAGCAATTTAATATGCGCATGCAAGCAAGCACTGGTCAGTTAGCTCAGACACACACGCTAAGAACAGTACGCCGCGATATCGCGCGTGTAAAAACAGTTATTAACCAGAAGGCAGGTCAATAATGAGCGATAAAATTCGTACTCTTCAAGGCCGTGTAATTAGCGACAAGATGGAAAAATCTTTCACTATTGCTATCGCACGTTATGTGAAGCACCCAATTTATGGGAAATTCATTCGACGCACGACTAAGCTACACGTACATGACGAAAATAATGAAGTTCAGGCTGGTGACGTAGTTACTATCCGTGAATGTGCTCCAATTTCTAAGAGTAAATCTTGGACATTCGTAGCAGTTATTGAACGTCCAAAACAAGCTTAATTTTTAATTAAGTCTGTTTTATAAAAAGCCCCGGCATTTATTTGCTGGGGCTTTTTGTTTTTACGAAGCTGCGAGTTTGAGCTGCAAGCAATCAGCAACTCAGAGTTAATTTAGCGCTCTTTTATGATTGTGGTATTTATACATAACAACAATATTTATCTACTCAATAAAGCTCAGGCACAAATAGCCCCTTTTATCCTTCGAAAATACATTTCTTAATCTGTTTTTAACTATATTTACTAAAGTTAATAACTAAATAGAATATCAAAGTTGATTCTGTTCTTTTTTTAACTCTGCATTGCCCGCTATCCTACAAGCTCAGTAAACCTCAACAGATAGTCTCTGGGTGAGGTAAAACTCATTTTGAACGACGTATAACAGTACGTTGTGTTTAACTTTTAGGGTTACGGGGAATTGATTCATGTTGCTAGGTCAACTAAACGCTGCGGCAAGTCCGCTATCGCAAGAGCAAGTACAAAAGCTGCAAGGTTTAGTGGCTGAGCTTAATCCAATTCAACAAGCATGGGTTAGTGGTTATCTTGCTGCAAATGCTAATACGGCGGCTTTAGGCGGTGCTGTGGGAGCAGCTCCAAGTGCTGGTGAGGCAGTTGCATTAACTATTTTATATGGCTCGCAAACAGGTAATGCAAAAGGTGTAGCTGCTAAGTTAAAAGCACAAGCAGAGTCACGCGGTTTAGCCGTAAAGCTAGTGAGCATGGCCGATTACAAACCAACTGCACTAAAAAAAGAAAAGTTTATAACTGTGGTTGTTGCAACTTACGGCGAAGGTGAACCACCAGAAGATGCAGAGGCTTTACACGAATTTTTAACCACTAAAAAAGCGCCTAAGTTAGATGGGGTGAAGGTAGCCGTGATTGGCTTGGGGGATTCGAGCTATGAATTTTTTTGCCAAACAGCAAAAGACTTTGAGCAGCGGTTAAATACACTCGGCGCAGAAACAATTTATCAACGCGCCGATTTAGATGTAGATTACGAAGACGAAGCGACAACTTGGATCACTGGCGCATTGGATGCCTTTGAACCGGATTTAAAAGCACAGCAAGGTAGTTCAGGTGGTCAAGTTATTGCAATGCCGTTTGCTGGGTCAACTACTGTGGCAAGCCAATATACTAAGCAAAACCCGTTTGCCGCAGAACTAGGTTTAGTGCAAAAAATTACAGGTCGCGATTCAACTAAAGATGTCCGCCACGTAGAAATTTCGCTTGAAGGCTCAGACATTAGTTATATACCAGGTGATTCATTAGGTGTGTATTTTTTAAATGACGAAGCCCGTGTTGATGAGTTGCTTACACACACGCAAATTGATGCAGCTAGTTTAGTAAAAGTTGCAGATGAACAGCTAAGTATTCGCGATGCACTGATTGAAAAACTTGAATTAACGCAGTCGTACCCTGGCTTTGTGGAAAAATATGCAATAGCGACAGGCACACCACAACTATTAAAATTGGTTGAAGATAAAGCGGCAATGCATCAATACATTGAGCCGCGCCAAATATTTGATGTAGTTGCACAAAACCCCGCTAAGCTCGACGCGCAAACACTCGTCGATTGCCTGCGTAAATTACAAGCACGTTTATATTCAATTGCCTCTAGCCAAAGCGAGGTTGAAGACGAGGTACATTTAACCGTAGCATTAGTTGAGTTTGATGCCTTTGGTCGTGAGCATTTAGGCGGTTGTTCGGGCTATTTAGCGCGCCGTGCTGAGGAAGGCTGTAAAGTTAAGGTATTTAGTGAGCATAACGATAATTTTCGTTTACCAACGAATGATGAAACACCAATCATTATGGTTGGCCCTGGTACGGGAATAGCACCGTTTCGAGCCTTTTTACAAGAGCGTGATGCGCGTGGCGCATCAGGTAAAAACTGGCTGTTTTTTGGCAATCCACATTTTACTCAAGACTTTTTATACCAAGTTGAAATTCAAGGTTACTTAAAGTCGGGTTTACTAAGCAAAGTAGATGTTGCATTTAGCCGCGATCAAGCCGAAAAAGTGTATGTGCAAGACAAGTTGCGTAGTAACAGCAAAGCTATTTTTGAGTGGCTTGAAGCTGGCGCACATTTTTATGTGTGTGGCGACGCTAACAATATGGCAAAAGATGTGCACCAAACATTACTCGAAATTATTAAAGAAAATACCGGCAAGAGCGATGAAGATGCTCAGCAGTATTTAAAAGATTTACGCAGCGCAAACCGCTATCAGAAAGACGTTTACTAAAATTAAATATTTAAAGCAGCCGTCACTGTCACTAATTTAGGATTAAACATGAGCGAACAAGATAAAAACGTAAAGCTTTCTGATAACGAGCGCATGAAACGAGAAAGTAATTTTTTACGTGGCACTATAGCAACAGATTTAAAAGATGAGATCACCGGTGGTTTTACCGCTGATAACTTCCAGTTAATTCGGTTTCACGGTATGTACCAGCAAGATGACCGCGATATTCGTGGTGAGCGCGCTAAGCAAAAGCTTGAACCATTACACAACGTAATGTTACGTGCGCGTATGCCTGGCGGTATTATTAAGCCTGAGCAATGGTTAGCCATAGATAAATTTGCAGAAGAAAAAACCAGCTATGGCAGTATCCGTTTAACTACGCGTCAAACGTTTCAGTTTCATGGTGTATTAAAGCCTAATATTAAAGGCATGCATCAATTACTGGATAGCGTTGGAATTGACTCTATTGCTACCGCAGGCGATGTTAATCGAAATGTGTTGTGTACTACTAATCCGGTTGAGTCAGAGCTGCATCAAGAAGCGTATGAATGGGCTGCAAAAATTTCAGAGCACCTATTACCAAAAACCAAGGCTTACGCCGAAATTTGGCTTAATGGTGAAAAAGCAGAAACCACAGAAGAGCCAATTTTAGGTTCTAATTACTTACCGCGTAAGTTTAAAACAACGGTAACAATTCCGCCGAATAATGAAGTGGATGTGCACGCCAATGATTTAAACTTTGTAGCTATTGCCGAAAATGGTAAATTAATTGGCTTTAACGTACTTGTCGGTGGTGGCCTTGCCATGACACATGGCGATACAGCAACCTACCCACGTAAAGCAGACGACTTTGGTTTTATTCCACTAGAACATACGTTAAAAATTGCCGAGCATGTGGTGTCGGTACAGCGCGATTGGGGTAATCGTTCAAATCGCAAAAATGCTAAAACAAAATACACATTAGATCGAGTAGGCGTTGATGTATTTAAAGCGGAAGTAGAGAAACGTGCGGGTGTTGAGTTTGCTTCAAGTCGTCCTTATAAATTTACTCACCGAGGCGATCGTATAGGTTGGGTTGAAGGTATAGATGGCAAACATCACTTAACATTATTTATTCAAAGTGGGCGTATTTTAGATTATCCAGACAAACCACTAAAAACAGGCTGTCGTAAAATAGCAGAAGTTCACCAAGGTGACATGCGCATGACGGCAAACCAAAACTTAATTATTGCTGGTGTAGCTGCAAATCAAAAAGCCGTGATTGAAGAAATTGCCCGTAACCATGGTTTAATTGACGATAAAGACACCGAACAACGTAAAAATTCTATGGCGTGTGTGGCACTGCCAACATGCCCATTAGCTATGGCTGAAGCTGAGCGTTATTTACCTAGTTTGGTTGAAAAAATAGAAGCACTGTTAGCCAAGCATGGTGTGCCGAATGACAGTATTATTATGCGCGTTGTGGGTTGCCCCAATGGCTGTGGGCGTGCCATGTTAGCCGAAGCGGGATTGGTTGGGAAAGGTCCGGGTAAATATAATGTGTATCTAGGCGGTAACCTTGAAGGCACACGTATTCCTAAATTATATTTAGAAAATGTGGGTGAAGACGTGTATTTAGCTGCTTTTGATGAATTAATTGGTCAATGGGTTAATGAGCGTAATGACGGTGAATGCTTTGGTGATTTTGTGATCCGCAAAGGCATTGTTGCTGAAGTTAAAGTATCAGTTACCGATTTTCACGCATAATAATAAGCCAGTGCAACACACTGGCTAAGGTTTGGAATTTGCCATGAGTGAATTTAAAAACATTTTACAGTTAGATAAACAAAGCCAAACTAGCATGCTAGCAGACGCCAATGGCATACTGAAAAACATGAGCGCCGAGCAGCGCGTGCAATGGGCACTTGAAAACTTACCTGAGACACATTTTTTATCATCGAGTTTTGGTATTCAAGCCGCCGTAATGTTGCACTTAATAACATCACAACAGCCAGATATTCCGGTGGTATTAACAGATACAGGTTATTTGTTTCCACAAACGTATCAATTTATTGAGCAAATGACGGCACGTTTATCACTCAATTTAAAAGTGTACAAATCAGAGCTTAGCCCTGCTTGGCAAGAAGCTAAATTTGGCAAGCTATGGGAGCAAGGAGAGGCCGGAATTAAGCAGTACAATCAGCTTAATAAAGTTGAGCCGATGACTCGCGCCTTAAAAGAAATTAATGCTGGTACGTGGTTTAGTGGCCTGCGTCGCGACCAAGCATCAAGCCGTGCTGATAAGCAAGTAATTGAAATTAGCCGTGGTACAGTAAAAGTTTACCCAATTATTGAGTGGACAAACCGCGATGTATATCAGTATTTAACTAAGCATAACTTGCCGTACCATCCTCTTTGGGAAGAAGGCTATGTCTCTATGGGAGACATACATACTACACGTAAGCTAGAGCCCGGTATGACCGAAGAGGAAACTCGCTTTTTTGGTTTAAACCGAGAGTGTGGTTTGCACATTGATGGTGATGGTATTTAATATTATTGATTATCTCGCTCAATATTTAATAAAACGCAGCCTTGGCTGCGTTTTTTACTTACACAAAAGGATTGCCTGATTGATTGCTTTTTATTAAACTTGGCCGAATAAAGGATTAATTTTAAGCAGGAAGGCTATGAAATACTTTACCTATTTAGCAGTGTCAGTAATGATTATTGCTGTTATTTCTCTATTTTATTTAAAAAAGCCAAACGGAGAAACATGGCTTAGTACATCTGTTGTGATCAACGAATCTCAGCAAATTAAAGATAAAATAATCTCGTTTACCAGCAATACGTTTGAGCAAGCCGTTAGTAGCGTGTCGAACACACCCTCAACAACCCGCAGTAAAATATTTAAGTGGCAAGATCGGCAAGGCCAATGGCATTTTTCAGATACGCCTCACCCTAATGGTAAAAGTGTTGAAGTAAAACTAGACCCTAAAGATATTAACGTGGTGGTTGCCCAAGATACGGCTATTTTATCGGGTAGTTCTAAATCCTCAGCAATAAGCAGCACTTCAGTTACACCTACAGTTTATGATCCAGTATCAATTAAAAAGGTGTTTGATGACGCTGAAAAAGCCAAACAAAAATTAGAGCAACGTACTAAACAATTAAATGATTTAAACGGTTTTTAATTATTCATTATTTGTGTTTATGGCTATGCGCTTTTAAATAACGTTTTTCTGCTTCCATAAGTAAAATAGTTAAATAAATTTTAGTGGGTAACGATAATAATACGCCAATAGCAATGCAAGCTGCCGCTGTAATTATGCCGCTAATACCATGCTGGCGAGTAAAGTAGCTTGATACAATTAACGCATGACCTGTCACAATTAGGCATAACCCAAGTACAATTGATATTTTAAGTAGCCTAATCATTATAATTTGTGACATAACGCCCTCACTAACAGTCATACTAGTGTAGAGTGTTTTTAAAGCATTACCTTGATTTATCGCAACTGACGCGCATAAAAAAGCCTAACAAAATTGTTAGGCTATGATTAAATTTTAGGCGTAAGTTTAAGCTGCTATTAGTTAATCGAGCATATTACGAAGTACATACTGTAAAATGCCACCGTGTTTGTAGTAATCCCACTCTTTTGGCGTATCAATACGTACATCGGCACTAAAGCTTACTTTTTTACCTTCACTATTAGTTGCAATAACGCTTACTTCCTTGGTTTTATCAAGCAAGCCTTCAATATCAAACTGCTCTTGGCCGGTTAAACCTAGCGACTCATGGCTTTCGCCATCTTTAAACTGTAGCGGTAAAACTCCCATACCAATAAGGTTAGAGCGATGAATACGCTCATAGCTTTGTGCTATTACAGCTTTAACACCTAAAAGTAGCGAGCCTTTAGCCGCCCAGTCGCGAGATGAGCCGGTACCATATTCTTTACCAGCTAAAATAACCAATGGCGTATCGTTCTTTTGATATTCCATGGCTGCATCATAAATACTGGCAAGCTCATCATCAGGTTGCGTGCGGGTAACACCGCCTTCAGTACCAGGTGCAAGGAGGTTTTTAAGCCTAATATTAGCAAATGTACCGCGCATCATTACTTCGTGGTTACCACGACGCGAACCATAGGAGTTAAACTGCGCTTGTCCTACTTTGTTATCTTGTAAATATAACCCTGCTGGTGAGTCTGCTTTAATCGCACCGGCTGGCGAAATATGATCCGTAGTAACCGAGTCACCTAGTTTTGCTAAACAACGTGCGCCGGTAATGGTTGGAATACCCGGAGGCTCAATACTCATACCATCAAAAAAGGGTGCTTTTTTAATATAAGTTGATGCATCATCCCAATCGTAAAGTTTACCATCAGGTATTTGAATTTTTTGCCAACGGCTATCGCCTTCGTATACGTTAGCATAACTTTTTTCGAACATTTCTCTGGTTACCGTTTCCTTAACTAAATCGCTTACTTCTTTAACACTTGGCCAAATGTTTTTAAGGTAAATATCGTTACCGTTAGCATCTTGTGCCAGTGGTTCGTTATATACGTCAATATCGGTTCTGCCCGCAATGGCGTAAGCTACAACAAGCGGAGGAGAAGCTAAAAAGTTCATTTTTACATCTTGGTGAATACGCCCTTCAAAGTTACGGTTACCCGATAAAATTGAGCTCACAACCAGTTTGTGCTTTTGAATAGCATCTGAAATTTCAGGAGCTAGTGGGCCTGAGTTACCAATACACGTGGTACAACCATAGCCAACTAAGTTAAAGCCTAGGCTTTCTAAATCGTCCATTAGCCCTGCTTTTTCTAAGTAGTCAGTAACGACCTTAGAGCCAGGAGCAAGCGATGTTTTAACCCAAGGTTTTACATTAATCCCTAATTGCTTGGCTTTTTTAGCAACTAAACCAGCCGCTAAAATAACACTGGGGTTAGAGGTATTTGTACAACTAGTAATTGCGGCAATAACACAGGCACCATCGTTTAGTTCAAACTCTTGGCCCTTAAAGTTTACTTTGGCTGCCCCTATAAACGGTGCTTCATTACTTGACTCGTCAGGGTTAGTTGCAGGGCCTTCGCTTTCGATACGTGCTTGCTGTGTATCACTGCTGCTAATTTTTGCTAAACGCTCTTCTTGAAACTCTTTTAAATGTTGGCTAATTGCTTCACCCGCTTTATCAAGTGATATTCTATCCTGTGGGCGTTTAGGGCCAGCAAGGCTTGGTACTACGTCATCTAATATCAGTTCAAGTTTATCGGTGTAATTAGCTTCATCGCCATCGTTACGCCATAAGCCTTGATGCTTAGCATAATCTTCAATAAGTTTAAGCTGTTTCTCATCGCGGTTGGTTAAACGCAGATAGTTAATGGTTTCGTCATCAATCGGGAAAATACCACATGTAGCACCATATTCTGGCGCCATGTTGGCAATTGTTGCTCTATCGGCAAGTGGTAAGTCGGCAAGGCCATCACCATAAAACTCTACAAATTTACCTACGACACCATGGTTACGTAGCATTTCGGTAACGGTAAGTACTAAGTCGGTAGCTGTGGTGCCCTCTGGTAAACGGCCGTTTAATTTAACCCCTACAACCTGAGGTATTAATAAGCTAATAGGTTGGCCAAGCATAGCGGCTTCGGCTTCAATGCCGCCTACGCCCCAGCCAAGTACGCCTAAGCCGTTAATCATAGTGGTGTGCGAATCGGTACCCACTAAGGTGTCTGGGTACGCGTACTTTTGGCCATTACGTTCATCATTAAAAACAACGCGCGCTAAATACTCTAAATTTACTTGGTGCACAATACCGGTTGCTGGAGGGACAACTTTTAAGTTATCGAAGGCAGTTTGGCCCCAACGTAAAAATTCATAACGCTCTTTATTACGGTCATATTCAAGCTTGGCGTTTAAGTCAAACGCACCCTCGTTACCATAGCCATCTACTTGCACAGAGTGGTCAATAACAAGTTCAGCAGGAGAAAGCGGGTTAATTTTTGCAGGATCGCCGCCTAGTTTTTCCATTGCGTCGCGCATTGCCGCTAAATCGACAATGGCAGGTACACCGGTAAAGTCTTGCATCACAACACGGGCAGGCGTAAACGCTACTTCAGCAGAGGGTTTAGCTTGAGGGTCCCAATCTAATAGGGCTTGAATGTCTTGTTCTTTAATGTTTTCGCCGTCTTCGTTACGAAGTAGGTTTTCGAGTAGTATTTTTAAAGAAAAAGGTAAGCGTTTGGCTTTGTCGCCAAGGCCTTTAAGAGAGTGAATATGAAACTGCTCACCATTAACGGTAAGTTGCTGCTGGGTTTTGAAACTATTATTCATTATTTGCCCCTTTTGTTATTAGATAAGTGTTGTGTAGAGTGACCTTTTATAGTTTGTGAATTGCAAAGTGTATACCAAGATAAAAAACAGTGTTTAAAGCGTGATTTTTAAACAGCCATTACAATAGAGATGATGCTGAAAGTTTTTAATTCAAGGGAGCCTGCTAGACTTACCCAAAAGATATTTTTAATTTGCATACAACCAGCCTTGCTGTTTGCCTTTAAAGCTAACGCAAAGTAGCAATATGGCAATTACTACCACAAACAGTGGCATAAATACCGCACTAGATCCCATTATTTCAACGCTGTTAATAACAATAAAATTGTAATACTGTTGGATTAAAATAGCCATTAACGACACGGTAAATACGGGCAGTGCAAATGACTTTTTAGCGAGCAATAAAGCACTGCCAAGCGTGCCGCCAAAGACTGCAATAGCAAATGCAATGGTTGACCAAACGGGAATGTTAGAATATGCAGCTTGCTGATCTATAGGCATTTTGCTAATTACTTCAGGTGTCATCAGCATTTGTAGTGCGAAGGCAATAACGCCGCATAAGTTCCATATAAGCGCTACCCATGCGAGTGGTTTTAACCACTTAGGAGGGGGGTGTGCAAGCATTTAATTACCTTACTTTTTTTATAGTTAGTGAGGTAATTAAAGATCAAAAAAGCCAACTATACAAGCTGGCTGGTTTTATAAATAAAAAATCAAAAAAAGACTATAATTTAACCGAATGAAATAGGGCGACGACCGGTTTTTTCATCTACTTTAGGTTTTTTAGTACGCTTACGTTTATTTTTTGCAGGCTGACTCGCTGGCTGCGGTGCTGCTTGGCTTGGCTCAGATTGCGGCTGCTCGGCAGGTCGCTCTACCGGTGTTGCATCTTCGGTTAATGCAAGTTGAAAAAGCTCACCATCAAATTCTAGTATGTCGCCACTGTATAGTTTTTTCCGTTTAATTGTACAAATTTCATGGTTAACACCCACATAACCTTCAGCAATTAAGTTTTTTGCTTGGCCGCCGCCTTCTACTAAATTTAGTACTTTTAATAATTTACACAGCTCAATCGGCTCTTCTTCTAATTCAATTTCTATATATTCTTCGTTCATGTTTGCTCTCGGTGGGGTAACGCATTAACGCTAGTATAAAGTGAAGTCACTATTTTTGCATCAAAGTGCGTATACAAATCTAACCATGGTTTTCTATGTGTTCGCTCAACTTGGCAATACGTAAGCTCATACCTTCAATTATTCTATCTTTAATTTTTTCGCGTATTACATTGGGTAAGCGAGTAAGGGCATCAGAGGTAATAGCAAGCACAATTGCATCCGTTTTAGCACGTGCGCTAATGCTGCGTGCGCGGTTATTAATAAAAGCGCCTTCACCAATAAACTCCCCAGGACGTATAGTACCGAGCTCTAATAAATGGTTGTGCTTAAACACTATTAATGCACCGCTAAGCACTATAAATAAGCGCTTATCGTTGTCGTGCTGTTTAAATAAAAATGAATTTTCGCGCACTAAATATAATAAACCAAACGACTCTAAAAGTATTTGGCGCTCGTTAAGGCTAAATTCTTTAAAAAATCCTAAACGGTTGATAATTTCCATCTGTTTAAATAGCGGAATGTTCTCTATTAACTTCATTAATTACCTAAGAGTTATTACGCGCAAAACTAATTAATGTTGCGCTCTTTTAATTTACGGGTCAATGTATTGCGTCCCCAGCCTATTTTTATAGCGGCTTCTTGTTTGTGGCCTGCGCAATTGGCGAGTGCTGTTTTTATTAAGCGGGTTTCGAGTTGCGCTTGAATATTAGGCCAAATATTTTCCTTACCTTGTTTAAGTTCCTGATTAAGCCATAACTGGAAGGCATCTAACCAATCGCCTTCTTCTTGAGTTAGTGAGGCATTAATAATTTCAGGTGGCAAGTCTTGCTCGCTAACAAGCTCACCAGGAGCCATAACCGTAAGCCAGCGGCAGGTGTTTTCTAATTGGCGTACGTTACCGGGCCAACTGAACAAGCGTAGCTGCTCAATTGCTTTAAGGCTAAGAATTTTGCTTTCTACTTGCAGATCTTTAGCGCTTTTATGTAAAAAGTGCAGTGCTAGACGCTCAATGTCTTCGGTACGCTCCCTGAGGGCTGGTAAGCGCAGGCGCACTACATTTAAGCGATGAAATAAGTCATCCCTAAACTTGCCTTGTTTTACTAGCTCTTCAAGGTTTTGATGGGTTGCAGCAATAATACGCACATCTACTTTTATGCTTTTATGCCCGCCAACACGGTAAAACTCTCCATCAGATAATACCCGCAGTAGTCGAGTTTGTACGTCGAGGGGCATATCGCCAATTTCATCTAAAAATAGGGTGCCGCCATTGGCTTGTTCAAAACGGCCTTTTCGCACGCTATCTGCACCAGTAAAAGCTCCTTTTTCATGGCCGAATAATTCTGACTCAACCAGCTCTTTAGGGATTGCGGCCATATTTAGCGCAATAAATTGGTTTTCTTTACGTGGACTATGGTTGTGCAGGGCGCTGGCAACAAGCTCTTTACCCGTTCCTGACTCACCATTAATAAGTACACTCATGCTTGAGGCTGCAAGCTTACCTATGGCCCTAAACACTTCTTGCATGGCAGGTGCTTCGCCAATTATATGTGCGCTTTTAGGGGGCGTGAGTTTACGTTTAACTTTTTTTGTAGAATTAGCTCTATAGGCGCTTTCAACTAGGGCAATCGCCTCGTTTAAATCAAAAGGTTTGGCTAAATATTCAAAAGCCCCTTTTTGAAAGGCATTTACGGCGGAATCGAGATCTGAATGCGCGGTAATAATAATAACCGGTAAGCCGGGCACTTGCTCTGCTATTAGCTCTAGCAGTGCCATGCCGTCCATACCGGGCATTCTTACATCGGAGATCAGCACACTAGGTTGGCTAAATTTTAATGCATTAAGCACACTTTGTGCTTCAGCAAAGCTTTGTACTGTAAAACCTGCGCGAGTAAGCGCTTTTTCTAATACAAAACGAATTGAGGCATCGTCATCTACAAGCCAAACTGTTTTCATGCATACTCCAAGGCGTTAATCTGCAAAAGGCAGATAAATATTAAATTCGGTGTGACCAGGCCAGCTATCGCACTCAATATACCCATTGTGTTGATCAATTAATGTTTGCGCTATAGAAAGCCCCAATCCAGAGCCACCATCTTTATTAGTGATCATAGGATAAAACAAAGTATCGCGTACACTAATATCAATCCCTGGGCCATTATCGAGCACTTGAATTAACAAGGCTTTTTTGGGTGCCTTACCGGGCCGGCGGTGCTGATAGTTAATTCGGGTTTTAATTTTTATTTCCCCACCATTAACTAATGCCTGCTGGGCATTACGCACAATATTAAGCACCACTTGCTGCACTTTACTTTGGTCAATATAAACATCGGGAATACTCGGATCGTAATCTTTTACCAAGCGAATATTGTCACTATTATCTAGGGTACTTAATTTGATCACCGACTCTAAGGTTTGATGTATATTGCCATAAGACTTTTGCGGCAATTGGTTAGGCCCAAGCAGTCTATCTACTAATTCACGCAATCGGTCGGCTTGCTCAATAATAAGTTCGGCACATTCATTTCTTTCTTGCTGGTCTACCTCGTATTGCAATAACTGCGCCGCTCCGCGAATTCCCCCTAAAGGGTTTTTAATTTCGTGCGCTAAACCTCGAATTAAATTACGTGCGGCTTGGTATTGGTGCATTTGATTTGATGCTTGATCGAATTTAATTTCATCATCGGTTTGCCGACATTCTAATAAAATATAAAGTGCACCTTGGTATTTTATCTGTTTTGAACTGACTGCTAATTTAGCATGACGAGAATCAACAAATACCACGTCAGCCCTATGCTGGTGGCAATCTACGCCATCAATTAAAGAGTATTGCGCTATGCGTTTTAAATCGATTGAATGGTAGTTAAATAAATCATCAAAAGACTGCCCTAATAAACGCTTAGTGCCTAAACCAAGTAGTTCACTGGTACTGGTATTGGCATAAATAAGCGTAAAGCTTTCGTTTAAAAGCATCACGGCGGTGGTTTGATTTTGCCATATGGCATTGAGTAGCTCAGGGCTAAAGTGTGTGTTATTAAGCATTGTTGCACCATTTTAGTGCGCCTGTGTTTTCAGGCAAGTAATTTAATGAAATTGCACTGCAATTGCTATTTTTAATGTGAATTAGGTGGGAGTTAATTACCTAAGCTTAAGCCTTTTCTGTGCATAAAAAACACACTTAATGGGCTTATCGCAATAACTTGGTTTTGTTTGTTGTACAGCTTAACTTGCAGAGTATGCTCACCACGCTCTACATCTCTTAAAGCAAAAGTTGAGGTATCACTTGCTGCGCCATAGGCTTTACCATCAAGAAATAGCTGTATTGTAAAGTCGTTTTCAAAGCGGGGGGTAATGCGAGTAGATACATACACAGAGCCGGTGTTTTCACGAATAGTTTGCTGATGCTCAGGCGATGCAATACCAATACTAAATGCAACCGGCTGCGCTTTAGTTTGATTATTTAATATATCAGTATTTGTTGCAGGCATGGTTAAATCTTGGCTGGTGAGTTTTATCTCTTTGGCGCCAATATGGGGGGTATCTGAAAACACCAGTACGCCATTTTTATCTTTCCATGCGTAAATTTTTTTTTCACCAGCGTAACTACAAACACTTAATAATGAAGTAATTAGTAGTAATAAAATCTTGCTACTCACTCTGCAACCCTGCATTTTTAACATTAACTTTACTTTAGTGGAGAAAGTACTAATTTACCATTAAAAAAGCCCGCAAAGCGGGCTTAAAGGTATATTTTATAACTGTTAATTAAAATTAACAGCTGTAATACATTTCAAACTCAATTGGGTGCGTTGTCATGTTAAGTCTTTCAACTTCTTGACTCTTAAGTTTAATGTAAGCATCAATTAAATCATTAGAGAACACGTCACCTTGATTTAAAAACTCACGGTCAGCATCAAGAGATGCCAGTGCTTCTTCTAATGAAGAGGCAACGGTTGGAATTTCTGCTGCTTCTTCTGCAGGTAGGTCGTATAAATCTTTATCCATTGCATCACCAGGATGGATTTTATTTTTAATTCCATCAAGGCCAGCCATAAGCATGGCAGCAAAAGCAAGATACGGGTTAGCCGTTGCATCAGGGAAGCGTACTTCAATACGACGACCTTTAGCTGATGGTACTACCGGAATACGAATTGATGCAGAACGGTTACGTGCAGAGTATGCAAGCATTACTGGTGCTTCGTAACCTGGTACTAAACGTTTGTACGAGTTAGTAGAGGCATTAGCAAACGCATTAATTGCTTTAGCATGTTTAATAATACCGCCAATGTAATAAAGCGCATCTTCAGAAAGACCGCCGTACTTATCACCTGCAAATAAGTTAACACCGTCTTTAGCTAACGACTGATGACAATGCATACCAGAGCCGTTATCGCCAACAATAGGTTTAGGCATAAAAGTGGCTGTTTTGCCGTATAAATGAGCCATGTTATGAATAACATACTTCATTTCTTGAATTTCATCGGCTTTAATCACCATAGTATTAAAGCGCGTAGCAATTTCGTTTTGTCCTGCAGTTGCTACTTCGTGATGGTGTGCTTCAACAACTTGTCCCATTTCTTCTAATACTAGACAAGTAGCAGAGCGCCAATCTTGAAAGTCATCAACAGGAGCAACTGGGAAGTAACCGCCTTTAACGCCAGGACGATGACCTGTATTGCCGTCTGCGTATTCTTTATCTGAGTTCCAAGCAGCTTGCTTAGAATCGATTTTGTACATAGAGCCAGACATGTCTGTTTTATATTTTACGTCATCAAATACGAAGAACTCTGGCTCTGGGCCAAATAAAACCGTATCAGCAATACCTGTAGAGCGCATATACTCTTCAGCACGCTTTGCTACAGAGCGTGGATCGCGCTCGTAACCTTGTAATGTAGAAGGCTCTACTACGTCACAACGTATAATTAATGTGGCTTCTTCAGTGAATGGGTCAAGCTTAGCTGATTCAGCAACAGGCATTAGCACCATGTCTGATTCGTTTATGCCTTTCCAGCCAGCAATTGAAGAACCATCGAACATTTTACCATCTTCAAAAAAGTCTTCATCAATTTGGTGATGAGGAATTGAAATATGCTGCTCTTTACCTTTGGTATCAGTAAAGCGTAAATCAATGAACTTAACGTCATTTTCTTTAATAAAATCTAAAACCGATTGCGACATGTGTCCTCCAACTATAAGGTTTTGTTATTGCTGCTTAAATGCTTTGTGTTTTATAAGCTGATTTTGTGCCACTATTGTAACTTAATGTTTATAAACATAAAAAATACAAAAGTAATAACGGCTGTTTCTAATGCGCACCATTGTGGTGCGTAAATGCTTCAATATAGTGCAACAGTTACAGAGTAAAAAGTTGCTCGCTATTTAATCGTGATAGACTAACATAAAGTAAATACAAAAGACTGACCAAAATAGCAATAAAGTCATTAAAGTGGAGGTTTTTATAAAAATATTAAAAATTTTATTTTTATAATTAGTTAATTTAAAACAGTAGGTTAAATAAAAAAACCAGAAAGTTTGCAAATTTATTTTGGATAAACTTTCATCCATTCCATTTATAAGGGATAATATGCGCCCTTTTAAATCCTATGCTGGGACATCTCGTGAAAACGCAGGTGAGTGCGTAAGCCCCTGCAGGATCAATGAGATTCAATTTCTCTGAGTGAATATTAATGAGTATCGAAAAGATAAGAAATATAGCAATTATCGCCCACGTTGACCACGGTAAAACTACACTGGTTGACAAACTGCTTGAGTTTTCAGGCACATTAGAAACACGCGGCGGTAATGAAGAGCGCGTGATGGATTCAAACGATATAGAAAGAGAACGTGGTATTACCATTTTAGCGAAAAACACCGCTATTTCATGGAACGGCTACCACATTAATATCGTAGATACTCCAGGACACGCCGATTTCGGTGGTGAAGTGGAACGCGTACTTTCAATGGCTGACTCAGTATTACTAATTGTTGACGCTCAAGAAGGCCCAATGCCACAAACGCGTTTTGTTACGCAAAAGGCATTTGCGCAAGGTTTAAAGCCAATCGTAGTAATTAACAAAATCGACAAGCCAAGTGCACGTCCTGATTGGGTTATGGATCAAATCTTTGATTTATTCGATAACTTAGGCGCCACTGACGAGCAGTTAGATTTTAAAGTAATCTATGCATCAGCAATCAACGGCTGGGCAACATTAGATTTAGACGAGCCATCTGATAACATGGATGCCATGTTCCAAATGATCGTTGACGAAGTATCACCACCAGATGCAGATCCTGAAGGTGACTTCCAAATGCAGATTTCTCAACTTGATTACAACTCATACGTGGGTGTAATTGGTGTTGGTCGTATCAAGCGTGGTTCTGTTGCTCCAAACCAACAAGTAACTATTATTAGTGCTGATGGTACTAAACGTAACGGTAAAATTGGTACAGTACAAAGCTACTTAGGCCTTGACCGTATCGAAACTGACCGTGGTTATGCAGGTAACATTGTTACTGTAACCGGTATTGGCGAGCTTAAGATTTCAGATACTGTTTGTTGTCCTACTAACGTTGAAGCATTACCACCACTAAGTGTTGATGAGCCAACAGTAACAATGACATTCTCTGTAAATAACTCACCGTTTTGTGGTAAAGAAGGTAAGTTTGTAACGTCACGTAATATTCGTGAGCGTTTAGACAAAGAATTAGTACACAACGTAGCACTTCGCGTTGAAGATACTGCTAGCCCAGATAGCTTCCGTGTTTCTGGCCGTGGTGAGTTACACCTAGGTATCTTAATCGAAAACATGCGTCGTGAAGGTTACGAGCTTGCAGTATCTCGTCCAGAGGTAATTTTGCGTACTGTTGACGGTGTATTAGAAGAACCGTTTGAAACAGTAACAATTGACTGTCAAGAAGAGCATCAGGGTTCTGTAATGGAGCAAGTTGGCCTACGTAAAGGTGAGCTTACTAACATGTCTCCAGATGGCAAAGGCCGTATGCGTTTAGACTTTATTATCCCAAGCCGTGGCTTAATTGGTTTCCAAACTGATTTCATGACACTTACTTCGGGTTCTGGTCTTATGTACCATACGTTCGATCATTACGGTCCTCATAAAGGCGGTTCAATCGGTGTTCGTAAAAACGGCGTAATCATTGCAAATGCTACAGGTAAAGCACTGACTAACGCATTGTTTAACTTACAAGAGCGCGGCCGTTTATTCATCGGCCACGGTGTTGAAGTTTACGAAGGTATGGTTATCGGTATTCATAACCGTGATAACGACCTTACAGTTAACGCCCTTAAAGGTAAGCAGTTAACTAACGTACGTGCATCTGGTACAGATGAAGCGCAAACGCTTTCTCCACCTTTAAACTATTCACTTGAGCAAGCGCTTGAGTTTATTGATGAAGATGAGTTAGTTGAAGTAACGCCACTAAACATTCGTATTCGTAAGCGTCATCTTACAGAAAACGAACGTAAACGTGCGGGTCGTGCGCCTAAGTCATAATCTATTAATTTAGAATAATGATTTTAAAAGCCGCTGTATTGCAAAATACAGCGGCTTTTTTGTGTTTGTGGGTTAGCTAAATAAAAGGTTAAAGAGGGTAGATTAAAGAAATTACCACCACCGTGATAATTGGTGTGCTGTGCACTTGTGCACTGCATTGAGTTTTTTCCTCTAAAAGCGCAGCGCCTCTTAACCTCTTTGTGAATAATTCACTTAAAGATCTTTTGTACGCAGAGTGAGCTTAAAACAGCCGATAAGGCTAAGTACTAGTGTTTGTTGGTAGGGTATTTTTCGTTGGGTTTCGCTGCGCTCAACCCAACCTACGTGCATTAGTTAAAGTTTAATTGTTTCGCCTTCATTTAAAATATACAGCGGTACTGGTGCATTCATTTGTTTATACATATGCAGTAAGCGCGATAGCGCTGAGTGGCTGCTGTGATCGCCCATTTGCCAACTTGAGTTGCCATATCCCCATGGTATCATTACTTTGCAATTAAGCTCTGTGGCCGCATTGAGGGCATCCTCTGGCGTAGTATGAACGTATCGATACCCTTTAGCGTTGGTTTTATGGTAATAAGAGGCAATTGGCATTAGGCATAGGTCTATATCACCGTATTTTTGTTGTATGTCTTTAAAGTGTTTTGAATAGCCAGTATCGCCGGCAAAAAATAAGGTGCTGCCATTTTGTTCAAGCAGCCAGCCATTCCAAGAATCTTTATTATCATCTTCGTAAATATAGGGAATAAGCACCCGATTACTAAAGTGATGTGCAGGCACTGCGTGTATGGTTAAGTCCTCAATGCTGGTTTTTGCATACCACGCCATTTCAGTAATATTAAAGCCACCCGTTGGGAAGTTATCTGCCATGCCTAGCGGGGCTAAATAACGTGGTTGATTACCCAGTTTTTTAATATCTGCTTTATTAAAGTGATCATAATGAATATGCGAATACATAACGGCGTTAATGTTTTCAAGTGTTTGCTTATTTGGCCATGCTCCGGGTTTGCGATAAAACCCACCTGCAAGCTTAAAGCCTAAATCAACCGGTGAATCAAACTGCTCACTAACCGGATCAAATAATACATTTTGCCCATTACGTGTGCTGACCACAAAGCTGGCATGCCCTAACCAACGAACCGTATAACCGGTATTGAGCGGCGGCTTAATTTGCTTACCTTGATACTGGCAGTTGCTGCTGGGTATTTCGCAAATCAAGTTCGGATGTGGCGGGTAGCAGTTTTGCTCGCAGGTGGTTGGGTAAACCTTTTTGCCTTGATATAAATTATGGTAACGACCTGTTTGGTTGTTAACAGCAATAACTGAGTTTTTATCAGCTATTTTTTGCACCTGGTTAGGTGTACTACACGCTGATAAAAAACAGCTTATAAAGATTATAAGGGTAATGTGTTTCATAATAAAATCCGTTTTAAATAGTGCTAAAGCAGCCATGCAGCCATAAAAAAGCCTGCAATAATGCAGGCAAATTTAAATATAATATCAGCTAATTAACCGGCACTATTCATTTGTTCAATAAATTTATTTGAGTCGGCAATCGATTTGTTCATGTCGTTCATAAGCAATTGTATATCGCGTTTAAGGTTAGTGAACTCGCCTTTAATAGCCGATACCGCTTGTGCGTTTAAGTTATGCTTTAAGTATAAAACGTTATCATGAAGCGATGTTAATACCGGCTCCATTTTGCTCTCTGCGCTGCGCATTGAGCGTAATAGCTGATCAAATTGACGCTTAGTCGCGGCTAGCTTTTTACTGCTTTCACGCTTAAGTGATGCGCTTTTATATTGCTCAAGCTCATCGCTCCACTCATCAAATAAGGCTTCTGCTACGTCTTCTACTTTATTGATGTTAGTTGACACTTCGTTAGCGGCATTTAAGCTCGACTCATAGTCATCGTTTAACTGATTGTAAGTGTCTTGCAGTTCGCCACCATTAAAATCAATAAGTGTAGTTAAGCGCTCAAGCGCTGACTTAAACTCTTCTTGAGACTCTTGTTGCGAGTCTTTGGTTTCTTCTACGCGGTCAATAAGAATATCGCGTTTGTGTACGCCTACCTTTTCCATGGCCGAGTAATAAGCCGACTGGCAACCCGATAATGTTAGTACAAGTGCAAGTACGGTAACACTCAGTAATGTTTGTTTTTTCATTTGGTTTCCTATTTACGTGTGTTAATGCTGTAAATTATGGTGCTGATTGTTATTATGGTCAAAATTATATTAGCACAAGTCAATGTTATGAACGATAAGCTCTCTTATTATAAACAGCAAGTTGGATCTTTTTTACGGCAGCAACCCAGCTGGTGGATGCAATATATTAACCGCTGTATTGATGACCAAATAACCGTTAACGCGGGCTATTTAGCTTATGTAACTTTGCTGTCTTTGGTGCCATTAATTGCCGTAGGTGTGGCGATATTTTCGGCTTTTCCGGGGTTTGAATCAACTCGATTAGCAATTGAAAGTTTTTTATTTACTAACTTTGTGCCTACTTCGTCAGATGTTATTAAAGAGCATATTAGCTCGTTTGCGGGCAATGCAAATCAAATGACCGCAGTGGGCATTGGCTTTTTAGCTGCTATTGCCTTGTTACTTATTCGTAATGTTGATGCCACGCTTAACCGTATTTGGCGAATTAAGAAAAAGCGTCCAATGATGATTTCGTTTGCCGTTTATTGGATGGTACTTAGTTTAGGGCCCGTATTTTTAGGCGGCAGTATTGCAGTTACTTCGTATATTGTATCGTTGGTGTCGTTTGCTGATCAGGGGATTCCGGGGTTTAGTGGCTTTTTATTAAAGTTATTGCCGTACGGCATTTCTATGGTGGGTTTTATAATGCTCTACACTTTGGTGCCCAACACTCGGGTTTCGTTTAAAGCGGCGATACCAGGTGCACTATTTGCTGCCATGTTGTTTGAGTTAACTAAAAAAGGTTTTGCGCTTTATATTAGCCACTTTCCATCTTATGAAGTTATTTATGGTGCAGTTGCTACCATTCCTATTTTGTTTGTGTGGATATATTTGTCGTGGATAGTGGTGTTGCTAGGCGCTGAGCTTACGGCGTGTATTAGCCCTGAAAATATTGAAGACACGCCCGAAATAGAGCTAGACGAGCAAGAAAATACAAAGGATACGCTATAAAATGCAAGGTTTAATACAACGTGTAAAACATGCCAAAGTAGAAATTAATAACCAAGTAGTTGGCGAAATTGGCCAAGGAGTTTTAGTGTTGTTGGGTGTTGAAAAACAAGATGACGAGCAAGCGGCCGATAAGTTGCTGCATAAGATTAGTAATTACCGCATTTTTACTGACGAAAACGACAAAATGAACTTAAGTTTAAAAGATATTGCTGGTGAGCTGTTGGTAGTATCGCAGTTTACTTTGGCGGCAAATACTAAAAAGGGCATGCGACCTAGCTTTTCATCGGCGGCAACTCCAAGCCAAGCTAATGAGTTATACGAATACTTTGTAGCGCAAGCCAAGGCGCTCAATTTAACGGTTGCTACCGGTGAGTTTGGTGCCGATATGCAAGTGAGCTTGTGTAACGATGGGCCAGTAACCTTTAATTTAGCTGTTTAGTGATCACCACAATATGATTTATATAGCCTGCTACCTTTTGCGGACTAACTTTATAACCAAATACATTAAGTAATACTTGCTGTAACTGTTTTAATTGCGACTCATGTTGCGATAAAAAATTAATAAATAGCGTGCCGTTGTTGTTAAGGGCTGCGTGTATTTTTTGATAAAAAGCGGGTGCGAATAAAAATCGTGGTGCGTCTATTTGGCTAAATAAATCTAAAATAATCCAATCTATGTTGCGGGCGCGACCCAGTACTTGTTGAGCATCCTCACAAAGTAACCGCTGTGTATTATTACTAGGCACTTGCTGCGTAGTAAAAAACTTTTTATAACAACTAATTATATCTGCATTTATTTCAGCTGAGGTGATTTTTGCGTGTGGATATTGGTGCAGCAAATAATTACGAATTGCGCCGCCGCCAAGCCCCAGTTCGAGTACTTTTTTAGGGGTACTTAATGTGTGCCAATGCTGTGCTAAGCACTGTAAGTGTGGAAGTAATAAATTGCTTGGTTGCTGCTGCGTTACCACAGATTGCAGAGTGTCATTTATTAGCAGCCAACGCAGTTGCTGATGTTGGCGTACTTGAATGTGATCGCCCCCATATTTATGCCAATAAAGTAACTGGCCAATACTGTGGCTATTTTCAATAAAATAGCTATTAATCAGGCCATTTACAGGGTTTATGTATTCGCTCATGTTGCCCAGCATAAACTAGCCGAAGCAAAGCGCAATGGCTTTTGTCATTAATTTTTTACACTTTGTATTTGCCATCACCAAAGTCGTATTGGCAGTTTTTTTTAGATGGAGTATGGTATTTGCCATAATTAAGTGACGTTGTATTTTATTTACGGCTTAACAGCAGGAGTATGTATGTTTCAGGTAAGTACACCGCAAAGTAGTGAAGATTGGCAAGCCTATTATCAATTACGTTGGGAAATTTTACGTGCCCCTTGGGGTGAGCCACGTGGTTCTGAACAGGATGATTTAGAACAAGATGCCGAGCATCGCTTTATTAAAAATAAAGCGGGTAAAGTATTAGGGGTGGCGCGGCTGCACTTTAATAACCAGCAACAAGCTCAGGTTCGCTATATGGCTGTAGCTGAAGAAAGTCGTAATCAGCATATTGGTAGTCGTTTATTACATGACCTAGAAAAAATAGCATGGTCACAAGACGCTGCAGAGTTGGTGTTATTTGCACGCGAGCGCGCACTCGAATTTTATAAGCGCCATGGTTATGAAACACAAGAAAAAGCGCATTTAGCGTACGGCGATGTACAACACTATAAAATGGTAAAACAAAAGCCATCAGAGCCTGGCTGGTTTCGCCACCCTAACTGGACTCAAGTGCTGCAAAATACCTGGCGTGAGTCAATTCCAATTAGTGATGCAATGGGCATTAAAGTAGAGAGCTATACCGACTGGCAATTTACGACTAGCGCAGATTTAGATGCTAATTTAAACCTGCATAACACTATGTTTGCTGGTTCTATTTATAGCTTAGCAACCCTTACGGGGTGGGGCGCAACCTACTTAGCACTAAAAGAAGCAGGGCTTGAAGGAAATATTGTATTAGCCGATGCCAATATTAAATATTTAAAACCGCTTAGCAGTGATCCACGCGGCTGTGTTGATATACAAAGCTGTAAGGGTAAGCTCAGCGAGTTAGAAACTGAAGGTAAAGCCAGCTATTTAGTACCTGTTATTATTTATGATGGTGATAAGGTAGTGGCTGAATTTGAAGGGCAGTTTGTAGTAAAAAAATAAGCTGTTAGCACTTTATAGTTAAATTAAAGTACGAAAAAAGCCAAGCGATGCTTGGCTTTTTAATTTGTTTAATTTAATCGCTAATTAATTAAAGTAAATCGGTAAGTAGTATACCTACGCCAATTCTTTCTATATCAGCGTTATAATCAATTAAGCTTTCGCCATAGCCATTAAAGTACTGTGCATAACCACGCACTCGGCCCCAAAGCGGAAATGACCAATCGAGCTGTAATGCACCGCGATTGTCTGAATTTAAGTTGTTACGGGTCATAAAGCTAAATTCATGTTCATTAAGGCGATACGCACCGCTAAACTCAAAGTAACCCATGTATTTGTAAATGTCAGGGTTGTCGTCGCCTCTTGGGTCTAAAGGTGTTTCTTTCTCGCTTTCTGAAATACGATACCAAGGCTTAAAGTTAAACACAAAGCCATTTTTTTCCCAAATAAAGTTAGCGTAAATACGGTTCCATGAACGCGAATTTGGCTGGCTATTACCGTTAGACTGATGCGAAATACCCAAAACAACAGCCATTTCATCGCCCCAAGGAACGTGTTCTGGATCTAAATAGTTAACCCAAAAAATTTCTGGCTCGTAGTTGGTCTCACGAAATGGTGATGAGCTTTCTTTGTTATAAAGCTGCCAATATGACTGTAGTGTAAAGGCAAAAAATATAGCTTGGTCTTCATCAGAAAAGTCATTGAATAGAGGCACCTTAATTGAAAGCTGATATTTGGCTTCTAAGTTATCGAGTGGCTCGTCATTTTTTTCGCCAGTTAGCTCGTCGAATGTTTCAAACGAGCTATTGTTCGGATGCGATACATACGAAATAGGTAAAATGTAGTTACGTTTATGTGGCGTAATCACATTACGGTTTTTTTGGCTTACCGCTTCACGTGCTTTGCGCTTATCGATGGCTGTAAGCTGCTTATCCTCTTCAAGAGCAGAGCATTTTTTACGAAGCTGGTCGAGTGTTTGTTTGCCGTCCCCACCAATCACTTCATTTAAAATACATTGTTTTACCAGCTCAATATTACTATTTTGCTCATTGCTTTTAGATTTTTCTTCAGCAAAAACAGTAGTACTAACTAATGTTGAAAGTATGATCAAGTATCGCCAGCTCATTGTAATTCCTTTGTGAGTGTGGAGGGTTTAATAGATTAACGTAATTATAACCTCTTTTTACATATGCAGCGGTGAACTTTTACTGAATTTACGTATATTTTGTATAATTAGATAAAAATAAAAGCGGCCTAAGCCGCTTTTATAATGCAAATTAACTATAGTTAACTTACTCTCACGCAATGAGAAGGGAGAGCTTAAAGCTCAAATACGTTAGTAAAAAATTTATACAGTTCAGTGCCTTGATTAACACTCGCCGAGGCAAAGTGCAGTATGGCAATGGCATCACACTCAAGAATAAGTGTTTGTAGTGGCTGTTCACTTAAATAACGTTCCATGCGCAGTATTTTAGCAATTGGCTCACCCGCTTTAATATGCCCGCCTAGGGGGGCAATATACTCAACCATTCCGCCCATGGGCGCGTAATAAGCAAAGTAATCGTTTAAATGACACGCGTAGCGAGTAATGTTAGCCGGCGTGTGGGGTGCATTTTCAAATACAGCTTTATAATTTAAGTAACTTAAAATACTGTTTGCATCGTTTAGTGCTTCGCTCAAGTCTATTTTTTCTTGGCTGCCTAGCTCTACAGTAAAAGCTTCTACAGGTATGCTGAGCTCGCGGCCTTGTTTGCTCAGTGCTTCGCTTAAATGCCACCAGGGGCAAAAGTTTGCTTCATCCATCGCACCATCAAAGTCACTTGGAATAAGCAGTACGTGCTCAATATTAAAATACCGAGCGCTATTAGTTGCATAGGTTGGGCAGTACAAGTGCTTGCTTGAAATAGGACCTGTGTGTAAATCCAGTACTATATCGGCTTGGTGAGCGAGCTTTTGTAAGTTAAGCGCAATGCGTTTACCTGTATTGAGTAAATAAGCAGGGCCATTGAGTTTGCTGTCAACTTCGTCAATAAGAGCCTGTTTAAACGTGCTTTTTAATGTGGCATCGTCGTATTGCGTATGGTTTTGTGTAAACTGAGTGACTAAATCAGTATTATAATGATACATCCGATTCCAATTAGTGCCGGTGATAGGGTCGAACCGACCTAGGGTAAACTCCCCCGACTTTTGATTACAACCAATAGGGTTGGCATAAGGCACTAAAGTAATATCACCTTTAAGATTGAGGTGTTTTAACTGTTCAAGTAGTTGAAAAATTACCGCATTACCTTGTACTTCAGCCCCGTGCATGTTGGCCTGAATATACACACTTGGCCCCGTGCCATCGCCTTTTAAACGATACACAGGAATAGTAAGTGGTAGGCCATTGGCAACTTCACCAACGACGATGTTTTCTTGACTAATTGGTGAGGCGATCATGAGTATCTCAACATTTTAATTTTATCTCGGGTACTTTATTTTAGGTACATTATCTTAGGTACATTATCTCAAGTAATAACTGGCATCTTCGGCTGCACGTAGGCAGCTAAGTTTGTTTTGTTCTAAAACATATTCGCCTGCAAGTTCGTGGCATAAAAAGTACGGCATACTTTCACTAAAACCATAGGCACCACATTGACTAAACACCAACCAGTCGTGTTCATTTAGATCGCTTGGTAATGCGTGCTCGCCCAAGCAATCGAGTGCGGTACAAAGTGGCCCATATAAGCTCATAGCTTGGGTTGGTGTGTTTGAATTTCGTAGTAATGCTGCTGGAAAGTCTTGACTAGTGACGGCTGGGCGCAATAAGTGGTTTATGCCGCCACTTAAAATAACTTGTTGTTGGCCATAGTTTTGTTTGCGCTCTACTACTGGGGTTGCGTAATGTCCGCATTCACCCACGGCATAGCGGCCAAGCTCCATCCATAACTCTTCAACGCCCGCCTGTTTTTTAATTTTAGCGAGGGCTGTTATTAAGTCATCCCAATTAAGCGTTATGTCGTTTTGCGTATACGGAATACCTAAGCCGCCACCTAAATCTAAAATTTTAAGGTTTATATTTAAATCGCGGGCAAGTTGGCTAAGTGGTGCAATCATTTGTGACCACAACTCACTGAGTTTTTGCGTGCTGAGCATATTTCCCCATTGAAAAATATGCAGGCCATCAAAGCTAAGTGCGTCATAGTCGGTAATATTAAGTGCCTGCCACTCTGTACAACCGAGTCCAAATGGCGTGAGGCTATCGCCACCTAGTGGATTTTTTTCGCCCTCGGGCCAACGTAACTGTACGCGCAGTAATACCTGTAGTTGACAGTTTTGTAGCTTGGCTTGCTCATTGAGCCAGCGAACTTGATTAAGACTTTCGGCAACAAAAGTACGTACGCCGCGCTCAATAAAGTGTTTAATTTGTTTTGGGCTTTTAGCTGGCCCGGTGTTGAGCACGCGATCGCTACTAACGCCTTGAGCAAGTACTTGCTCAAGCTCGCCTTTACTGGCTACGTCAAAATTAAACCCGGCGTTATCTAAGCATTGAATAATTTTAGACAGCGGATTCGCTTTAACCGCATACCAAAGTTTTACCTCGGTTTGTGCGACCAATTGTGCCAAGTGACTATTTAGCGTATCTAGGTCGTAAACAAAAAATGGGCTATCGAGTTGGCTTGATAATTCATTAATTGCCGTTTTAACGCCCGTGCTCAAAAAGCTCATTAACGTAAAACCTCTTCAAGTAGTAATGATGCATCACTTTGCTCATCGCGGTACTTAACAATTAACGCGCACGACATGCTTAAACCTTGTGCACGCGCCCATTCGTTTGAAGCAGGGCGAGAGCCTGGTATTACAATAGCGTACTCAGGAATTGGCTCGCCTTTGTCAAGTTGGCGCTCGTTTACACAGTCGTAAACCGGAATTGTGGCCGATAAACGCACACCAGGGGCAAGTACTGCGCCTTTTTTAATTACTACGCCTTCAACAATTACGCAGCCTGCGCCAATAAATGCATCATCTTCAACTACCACTGGGCTGGCACCAATTGGCTCTAACACACCGCCAAGTTGCACGGCTGCGCTAAGGTGGACATTTTTACCTACTTGCGCGCACGAGCCAACTAAAGCGTGACTATCTACCATAGTGCCTTCGTCAATGTATGCGCCAATATTTACATACGCTGGTGGCATAATAATAGTGCCTTTAGCTACATAAGCACCACGGCGAACGCTTGAGCCACCCGGGACCATACGTACGCCATCGGTGGCACTAAACTGTTGTGGCGCTAAGTTATGTTTATCAACAAAGCCACCGACAAATTCGGTGTTTGTACCATTTTTAAAGGCTTCTAAAATACCCTGTTTTACTGCAACGTTAGCCTGCCATTGGCCGCTTTCGTTTTGTGATGCTGCGCGTACTGCGCCCGACTCTAAATTATTTAATAGTTCTAACCAGCTCATTATAAAAACCTATGTTTAATGCCAAGATAAAATGGTGTTGTTTGCTTGTTCAATGCACGTTGTTTGCGTTAATTCGAGGTGAGTTAACGGTGGGCGTAAATACGAACTCGTTAATCGCCCTTGTAAATGCATGAGTACTTTAACGGGAATGGGGTTTGCTACAGTGAACAAGCTACTGATTGCGCTTGACCACTGAGTAAATAAATTGGGGTATTGGCCACTTAGGCTACGCTGTACGAATTCGTGAGTTTGTAGCGGCCAAGCATTAGCTGCTACCGATACCAGCCCTTTAGCGCCGGCTTGGGCAAAGTAGGGCATAAGCGCATCGTCGCCGCTAAAAATAGCTAAGTTAGGAGCCGCTTGACGGTAAGCTTCAAATTGCGCAATGTTGCCACTGGCTTCTTTAAGTGCCCATAGGTTTTTATGTTGTTGTAGGTTTTGAATGGTTGCCACTGGAATATCGACAGCGCTTCGCCCTGGTACGTTATAAAGCATACAAGGGTGTTTACTTATATTTAAAAGGCTTTCAAACCAATGGGTTTGCCCAATTACACCGGGCTTTGCATAAAGCGGCGAGCCAAGTAAAAAGCTATGAATAGGCAAGTGGTTACAGTATTCAACCCAGGCTAATTGCTGTTTGAGGTTCATACCACCTACAGCCACCATTAAGGGTACATTAGGCGATAATTGGCACACGTGTTCAACAATGGCTTGTTGCTCTTTAAGTGTTAAGGCTAAGCCTTCGCCTGTGCTGCCTAGTAATAAAATAGCATTATTGGCAGCGGCTTGCTCAGCAACCAAAGTGGTTAAGGTGCCATAGTCGATTGTACCGTTTTGATTAAACGGAGTAACGAGCGCCGTCCAGACTGAGTAGTCATCTAAATTAAAGTTTTTGATCATCTCTCGCGAACTTATAGAATGTTCGGTGAGTTAAGAAGCTATATAGGAAAGAGCCGCATTAACATCGTTCGAACAAATACCCACGTGTAGGGTATGTTATAATTCGAAGAGCGAATGGGCTTAAATAATAGGGCGCACGGCCTTATTATACTAAGACCAGAAGCTCTCCACCAAACTAATAAGCTACGTTTAAATAGCTATTGGTGACAGTCGCTAGGATTCAACCTAGTCGCCCGAAACAACAATGACACAAATATTGTTGTTTCTCGGCGTTGATTCCCCTTACGTATGCTCAATGGAGTTTGTGCTCCTAACATACGCTACCTGAATAACGCACCTCTTCCAGCCCTTTATATTTGTACTGCTAGCAATACAAATATAATTAAATAGGGTAAGTGCGATGATTAAATCATTTTAGCCATCTGGGTGTCAAGCAGCTAAGTGCAGATAGTGTCATCGATTTTGGTAACGGTTACGTATAAGGACGATTTCCCTTAAACTAGGGGGTAATCGCGGCGCGAAATTTGTAACTGCAAAATAAGGTTTCAAGCAGATGGAAAAATTTAATGATATTTATCAGCGAGCAGTAGAGCGAAAAGGCTCAACACAAATGCTACAGCAACTACTCGCTAAACCTGCATCTAAGCGACAATTAGTAGCTTTAAGTGATGATGATTGGCTGGAAGAGTTTACGCGCAAGGTTTTTCAAAGTGGCTTTTACTGGTCGGTTATTAACAGCAAGTGGGCAGGCTTTAGAGAGGTTTTTTGGCAGTTTAGCGTTGAAAAATTATTAATGATGCCACCCGATATGTTGGAGCAAAAAGCCAGCGACGAGCGTATTGTTCGCAATTATAAAAAAGTAAAAACGATCCCCGAAAATGCGTTCATGATCCATGAGGTTACCCAGCAACATGGTAGCTTTAGTCAGTTTATTGCAGACTGGCCAAGTGAAGATATTATTGGTTTGTGGGCGTACTTAAAAAAACACGGTGCACGCTTGGGTGGAAATACCGGCCCTTATACTTTGCGTGCATTGGGTAAAGACACCTTTTTATTATCGCGGGATGTTGAGAGTTATTTGCGCGCACACAAAATTATTGATGGTGGCTTACAAACTAAAAAGTCGTTAACTGCAGCGCAAGCGTTCTTTAATGAATTACAGCAACAAAGCGGTTTGAGCATGCAAGAGCTAAGCTTAATTATAGCCTACAGTGTAGGCGATAATCGTGTAGGTATAAGCCAACAACAGTAGAGGGTAGTTATGAATTTAATGCCAAGGTACAGACAAGTAGCCGACAATTTTGCAATTGAAGATCGCCCATCTAAGGTGGCCGCCCCACAGCTATTACTTTGGAATGACAGCTTAGCTAAAGCGTTTAATATTAATGTAGTTCCTGAGTTACGGGCCAGTACTTTTAGCGGCAACGAACAGCAAGCAATTGCAGCGGTTGCACTGGGATACTCAGGGCATCAATTTGGACATTTTTCACCACGTTTAGGCGACGGGCGTGCTCATTTTCTAGGTGCAGTAGAGGATGCGCAAAACCAGTTGTGGGACATTCAATTAAAAGGCTCTGGTGCCACTCCTTACTCTCGTGGTGGCGATGGCCGCTGTGCACTTGGCCCAGCAATTCGTGAATATATAATGAGCGAAGCAATGCAAGCGTTAGGTATTAAAACTACGCGCTGCTTAGCTGTGGTTGGTAGTGGCGAAACCGTGTACAGAAACCCACCTCAACCTGGCGCTATTGTAACGCGCTTAGCCAGTAGCCATATTCGTGTTGGCTCGTTTCAGTATTTAGCAACGCAAGGCGACGTTGCAGGGCTTAAAAACCTTGCCGACTTAGCTATTGAGCGTCATTACCCAAAAATTCAAGCAACAGGACCTGAGCGCTATTTAGCATTTTTAGCTGCAGTGATTAAAAACCAAGTTGAGCTGGTGGTTAGTTGGATGCGAGTAGGCTTTATACATGGGGTAATGAATACCGATAATACGCTGGTTAGCGGCGAAACTATCGACTATGGCCCATGTGCCATGATGAACAGCTTCGATTTTGATACCGTGTTTAGCTCTATTGATAAGCAAGGGCGTTATGCATTTGGTAATCAACCTAATATTGCTAACTGGAACTGCGCCCGCTTAGCTGAGAGTTTAATACCGCTTGTAAATGATGACGACGAACAAGCTGTGGCGTTAATGACCCCAATAATAGATGGTTTTGCTGAGCAATTTAATGTTGAATTTAGTGCAATGTGGGCAACAAAACTGGGCTTAGCTGGCACAGATACAGCCGATAAAGAGTTAATTGCAGAGCTATTACAGTTATTAAAAGAGCACCAACTCGACTATACCAACACGTTTGATGCACTAACCGAGTCTTTAACAGGTACAATGAGCATACCAGAGGCATTAGTTCAGTGGGCCGGTAAGTGGCAAAAACGCACCGATGATCGCAGCTATACCGTAATGCGGGCAGCTAATCCGCGAGTTATTCCTCGTAACCATGTGATCGAAAAAATACTTAGTGAGTATAATAAGGCTGGCTCAAGTGAATTACTGCATGAGTTTATGCAGGTTATGCACACACCTTATGAAAATACTGACAAATTGGCAAAATTTCAGGATGCACCTAGCAGTGATAAAGAGTATTATACTTTTTGTGGTACTTAATTATTAGATTGAAATTTAAGTTGCTGATCATAAAAGCTCATTTAGCGGCTGCAGTGATGATTTATTATTGAGAGAAATATAAACTCAGCTAGTGAAGTCGGTATGGTTATTTAATAAATTTAGATACCAGCGATAGTATTTATTATCTAGGGGTTGGGTAAAGTAATTAATATGTCCTAAACTTACTGATACTTGTATATAGAGTGTTGAAAACGAATTAATTTATCTTTTGTTAAGTATTGATTAATAAAGGATCAGGTAATATTAATAAAACTGGTTGAGCTAGAAAGAATTAGCTATATTTTTTAATTGTTAAAATGGGAAGAAAACAATGAAATTAAAATCACTTACAATCGCAATCGCGTTAGCTGCAACTAGCGCATCAGCATTTGCAGCAGAAAAAACTGAAGGTTTTTACATTGGTGTGTTCGGTGACTATTACGATGCATCTTGGAAAAACTTAAACATGCACCAAAACTTGGAAGTTAATGAATCTGCAAGTTGGGGTGCTGAAGTTGGCTACCGTTTCAGTGATTACTGGAGTGCACGTCTTGAGTATGCAGATATGGACTTTAATGCATTTCTTAAAAATCCGATTCCTAATGGTAATCGTAACGACGTAGACGGCGAGCGTTTTGGTGTTGATGCACTTTACCACTTTGGTGGCGGTCCTTTCTATGGTTTATTTGGTATTAAAGAAGTAAAAGTAGCAACAGATAATACTTTCTTAAACGCAGGTGTTGGTTACCAGCACTTCATTACAGACGGCTTATTTGTTAACGCAGAAACATCTGTTTATCAAGGTCTTGACCGTGGTTATACCGATGTGAACGCTAAACTAGGTATTAACTACTTATTTGGTCAAAGTTCAGTAGCAGAAGAGCCAGTTCAACCAGCTCCAGAGCCAGTAATTGTTGAAGTTGCACCAGTAGATAGCGACAACGATAACATTCCAGATGCAGATGATCAGTGTCCTAACACACCAATGACAGATGCAGTTGATGGCACAGGTTGTACATTATACGAAGATAAAGAAGTAACTGTAAGCTTATTAGTGACTTTCCCTAATAATACATCTGCAGTATCTACACAGTACTTAAACGATATCGATAAAGTAGCTGAGTTCTTAAAAGAGTACCCAGATACAACTGTTCTTTTAGAAGGTCATACTTCTTCTGTAGGTAAAGCATCTTACAACAAGTGGTTATCTAAAAAACGTGCTGACGCAGTAGCTAAAAAATTAGTAGCTGATGGCGTAGCAGAAGACCGTATTACTACAGTTGGTTTAGGTGAAGAGCGTCTTAAAAATGAAGCGAACACTAAAGCAGCACACGAAGAAAACCGTCGTGTAGAAGCGCATATCAAAACGATTAAAAACGTTAAAGTTTTACGTTAATAAAATCGATTGAATTACAAAAACCCAGCTTTATGCTGGGTTTTTTTATGCCTACTAAAAACTTAAATTAAAAATTAATACTAATGATTCTTACTTAATAAACATTCATAGAAATTGATTTTACTTTATCTACTATTCATAATACTTATAGTCGGTATAATCAGTTGCTGAACTGGATAGATTTTCATCTACCTACAAAAGCTTTATAATTAAGCGTTAGAATACTATAAGTATTGGGTAACATTGCGCTTATGAAGCGCTACCGAATACTTTCACGTCACCAAGAGGGCAATATTGTGCTACAAGAATATCGTAAACACGTAGAAGAACGTGCCGCGTTAGGTATCGTACCAGCGCCATTAGATGCTCAGCAAACGGCTGATCTTATTGAATTAATCAAAACTCCACCGGCTGGTGAAGAAGAGTTTATTCTCGACTTATTTGCTAATCGTGTACCGGCAGGTGTTGATGATGCAGCTTATATCAAAGCAGGGTTTTTAGCGGCAGTTGCTAAAGGTGAAACTAATTCTCCACTACTTTCTAAAGAAAAAGCGGCAGAATTATTAGGAACTATGCTAGGCGGTTACAATATCGCACCTATGATAGACCTACTTGATGACGACACACTTGCACCTATCGTAGTAAAAGGCCTTTCAAACACATTATTAATGTTTGATGCATTTTACGATGTAGAAGAAAAAGCAAAAGCGGGTAACACATTCGCTAAGCAAATTATTGAGTCTTGGGCAAATGCAGAATGGTTTACTAATAAACCAGCTGTTGCTGAAAAGATTTCAGTTACTGTATTTAAAGTAACTGGCGAAACAAATACGGATGACTTGTCACCTGCACCAGATGCATGGTCTCGTCCAGATATTCCACTACATGCTTTAGCTATGCTAAAAATTGAACGTGACGGTATCACTCCTGACAAACCAGGCGAAGTAGGCCCAATCACCCAACTAGAAGAATTAAAAACTAAAGGCTTACCACTAGCTTACGTTGGTGATGTTGTTGGTACGGGTTCTTCACGTAAATCTGCAACTAACTCAGTGCTTTGGTTTATGGGCGATGATATCCCGTTTGTACCAAATAAGCGTGTTGGCGGTGTATGTCTAGGTAATAAAATTGCACCAATCTTCTTTAACACTATGGAAGATTCTGGCGCTTTACCAATTGAGCTAAATGTTGATGAACTTAACATGGGCGAGCAAATTGACATCTACCCATACGAAGGTGTTGTTAAGCAGCATGGTACAGATAAAGTAATCTCTAAGTTTGAACTTAAATCTGAAGTGATTTTAGATGAAGTTCGTGCTGGTGGTCGTATTCCACTAATCATTGGTCGTGGTTTAACAGACAAAGCACGTACATCACTTGGTTTAGGTGCTACTGATATATTTAAAGTACCAACAGCAACTGAAGTATCAGATAAAGGCTTTACACTAGCGCAAAAAATGGTTGGTAAAGCATGTAACGTTGCAGGTATTCGCCCAGGTCAATACTGTGAGCCTAAAATGACAACTGTTGGCTCGCAAGATACAACAGGTCCTATGACACGTGATGAACTTAAAGATTTAGCTTGTTTAGGTTTCTCTGCAGACTTAACAATGCAGTCTTTCTGTCATACATCGGCATACCCAAAACCTATTGATGTAAACACGCATCACACGCTTCCTGATTTCATCATGAACCGTGGCGGCGTTTCACTTCGCCCAGGTGACGGTATTATTCACTCATGGTTAAACCGTATGTTATTACCAGATACCGTAGGTACTGGTGGTGATTCGCATACACGTTTCCCATTAGGTATTTCATTCCCAGCTGGTTCGGGTGCAGTAGCATTCGCAGCAGCAACAGGTGTTATGCCTCTTGATATGCCTGAGTCAATTTTGGTTCGTTTTAAAGGCGAAATGCAACCAGGTATCACATTACGTGACCTTGTACATGCAATCCCTTACTACGGTATCAAGCAAGGCTTATTAACAGTTGAGAAAAAAGGTAAAATCAACGAGTTCTCTGGTCGCGTACTAGAAATTGAAGGCGTTGAGCACCTAACTGTTGAGCAAGCGTTTGAATTATCAGATGCATCTGCTGAGCGTTCAGCTGCAGGTTGTACGGTTAAGCTTTCAAAAGAGTCTATTTCTGAATACCTAGAATCAAACATTGTTATGCTTAAGTGGATGATCTCTGAAGGTTATGGCGATGTACGTACGATTGAACGTCGTATTAATGCAATGCAAGACTGGTTAGCTAATCCTGAGCTTATGGAAGCAGATAAAGATGCTGAATACGCTCACGTAGTTGAAATCGACTTAGCTGAGATTAAAGAGCCAGTTCTTTGTGCTCCAAATGATCCAGATGACGCGCGTTTACTTTCTGATGTTGCTGGCGAGAAAATTGATGAAGTATTCATCGGTTCTTGTATGACTAACATTGGTCACTTCCGCGCGGCTGGTAAGTTACTAGATGGCTTTAAAGGTCAACTACCTACTCAGCTTTGGGTTGCTCCACCTACTAAGATGGACAAAGACCAACTAATTGAAGAAGGCTACTATGGCATCTTTGGTCGTGTTGGCGCACGTATAGAAACTCCAGGTTGTTCATTATGTATGGGTAACCAAGCACGTGTTGCAGATAAAGCAACGGTAGTGTCTACCTCTACACGTAACTTCCCTAACCGTTTAGGTAATGGTGCAAATGTATTTTTAGCATCATCTGAACTTGCTGCAGTTGCGGCAATTATCGGTCGATTGCCAACTGCTGCTGAGTATCAAGAATATGCAGCGAAGATCAATGCAACAGCGTCAGATACATATCGCTACTTGAACTTCCATCGCATGCCTGCTTACACTAAAAAAGCAGACAACGTGATCATTCAACAAGCAGTATAATTTTTACAGCTTATTTAAAAACCCGCTTTTGCGGGTTTTTTATTGGCAAAAATAAATTTTAGATAGTTAATGTTGTTTTTTTGCATTTATTGTATTAATTTTGGTGGTTAATTGTTTTGAAGTTAAATAATAAAGCAATAAATCCTCTTTGCATGCATTAAAATCCCTGCAATATTATAATTACTATAGCAGGATTTTTATGACCGCTTTAAACCCCCAGAATTTACTGCAGCTGCGTTTTATTAACCAAACAAATATTGATTTGGTTAAGCCTTCTTTTGATAACCTGCCGACTAATCCTTATGCAGATGGCGCCTTTCGTAAACGCCGTTACTCTGTAGTTAAACTACAAAATGGTGAGCTAAAGCTACAAGCAACAAAAGCATTTGTACAAGATGATGCAATTAATACCTTTCAGGGTAATGTTGAGCGTAGTTACGAAAATTTAGAGCAAAGCCTACTTGAGTCAGCGGGCATGAAAAGTATTGTGAATGAGTTTCGTCAAATTACCGGGATTGATGAAGAACGTGATATCGAAATTCACCAATTTCGTATGTTAGCCATTGATAGTGATACGCCTGCAGCGCCAGAAGGCGTGCACCAAGATGGTTT
Source organism: Pseudoalteromonas sp. 20-MNA-CIBAN-0454 (assembly GCF_040308685.1). NCBI lineage: Bacteria > Pseudomonadati > Pseudomonadota > Gammaproteobacteria > Alteromonadales > Pseudoalteromonadaceae > Pseudoalteromonas > Pseudoalteromonas sp. 20-MNA-CIBAN-0454. The sequence continues at coordinate 58,457 of NZ_JBEOOB010000012.1, forward strand.
TGATCATGTGTGTGTATGTGGTGTATCGCATGAAAACTTAGAGGGCGGTGAATTGCTTGTATACGAAAACAAGCAAGCCGATCCCTGTTTTAAAATGGCCATAAAAGACGGTATGTTTGCAGTAATTAACGACCGTCAAGTGTGGCATAACGCTACTCCAATGAATAAACTTGATGCCAGTAAGCCAGGTTACCTGGATTGCTTTGTATTAACGTCTTAAGGAATGAGCATGAATATAACGCAATTACGTGAGCAATTTCCGGCATTAATGCAAAGCGTTAATGGTAAATCTCCCGTGTTTTTAGACGGCCCCGGTGGCTCGCAAGTACCGCAATCGGTACTTAACGCTATGACTGCTTATTTGGGTTATTACAACTCAAATTTAGGTGGAGCATTTTTCTCAAGCGATAAAACCGTTGAGCTAATGGCAAATGCTCGCCAAGCTGCTGCCGATTTACTCAATGCGCCCAGCTCACAACAAATTGTATTTGGTCCGAATATGACCAGCTTAACGTTTAGCTTTAGCCGCGCAATTTCACGCGACTGGCAAGCGGGTGATGAAATTATTGTCACTAACGCGGATCACTTTTCTAACGTTTCGTCGTGGCAGCAAGCCGCAGAAGATAAAGGTGTTAAAGTTAATACTGCGCTTATTAACGAAACCGACTGCACACTCAATATGGCCCAGTTCGAGAGTTTACTAAACAGTAATACTAAGCTGGTAGCGGTAACTTATGCTTCAAATACCACAGGTTCAATTAACAATATTAAACGTATTGTAGAGCTTGCCCACAACGTAGGCGCACTTGTTTATGTTGATGCCGTACATTATGCACCGCACGAACTTGTAGATGTACAAGCGCTTGATTGCGACTTTTTAGCCTGCTCTGCGTACAAGTTTTTTGGCCCGCATTTAGGTATGGTTTATGGCAAAAAAGAGCACCTTGAAGGATTTACCCCGTACAAAGTTGAGCCAGCTAAAGACGTAGCGCCTGGTCGCTGGGAAACCGGCACGCAAAGCTTTGAAGCCATGGCTGGTTTTATAGCGGCGGTTGATTACATTGCAGCAATTAGCGAGCTTGACGACAGCCATTCACGCCGCGAAAAGTTAAGTGTTGCCTTTGCTAAAACCAAGCAACACGAAATGGCGCTGAGTGAATACTTTTTAACGCGCTTAGTTAATTACCCGCGTATTAAATTGTTTGGTATAGATGATTTAGATCGTTTAAATGAGCGTACGCCTACTTTTGCGTTAACTTTTGAAGGTTTAGAGCCGCGCGCTGTATCTGAATGTTTAGGTAAGCAACATATTTGTGTATGGGATGGCAACTTTTACGCGCAAGGTTTGTGTGAGCAATTAGGCGTACTTGATAAAGGTGGCGTAGTGCGCATTGGTTGCATGCACTACAACACCACCGCAGAGCTTGATCAGTTATTTAATTTGTTTGATGAGCTACTAGGTTAATATACATAAAAAAGGTGCGCTAGCTCTTTGGCGCACCGTATATTTGCTCTGCGCGGTTAAACAGTACCCACGAGGTTAAAATATACTTATCGTTAGATACTGGCTTATTGCCACGGTGAGTGTGAGTAAAGTAGCCGGGCGCTATTACCATAGTGCCTTTTTTAGGCGCAATTTTACGCTTTTGATAATAAAACTCCGTTTCCCCACCTTGTTCAACATCGTTCAAATAAAACATAAACAGCAATACTCTATGTAGCGCCTCGTTATGATTTAACTGCGGATAAACTTCGCTGTGCCAATACGGGTAACCGCCTTTATTAACTTGGTATTTTTGCGCCTGAATATTTCCTAGCCTAAAAATTTGCTGCACTAATAAGGGCAGTTGTGGTTTACCCACTTCATCAAAGTTTGCGTGTGTTAAGTCAACAGGTTCGCCACTTTTAGGGTGATACACTTTTAGGCCAAAGGCACCAATCATAATAAAAATATGTTCTTCAATGTATTTAAAAACATACTGTGCAGTGGTTTGTTGAATGTGTTTTAATTGCTCAACGTATTCCGGATGATTGTTTAAGTGCAAGTCGTGGCTATCTTTTTTATTTAAATCGATACCGCCAGATGTCATCCCTTGTTTTATATGCGGGCTTTGAGAAAAGGTAGTGATAAAGTTATCACAAAAGTCATTGCTGAGCGCGTTATCGTATACGCGAATAAAGTCCGTCATAGTTTACCTTTATATAATTATTATTGGATTATTATGTTTATTGAAAAAGTGATGCCGCGCTTTAGTGAAACAGATGCGCTAGGACATATTAACAATACCGTACTCCCTGTATGGTTTGAAGCTTCGCGTGCGCCTATTTTTAGGTTTTTTACCCCAGATTTAAACCCACATGACTGGAAGCTAATTATTGCCAAAGTCGAAGTGTCGTTTGTTGGTGAGTTATTTTATGGCCATGAAGTAACCATTAAAACCTCAGTAGAGCATGTAGGTACCAGCTCATTTGTATTACGCCAAGAAGCTCACCAGCAAGGTAACTGCTGTGCAGTTGGTAAAACGGTATTGGTACGTTACGATTTTGCAGCAAAAGCAAAGCAATCGCTTTCAGTATCTGAAAAATCGTCACTTAATGAGCATTTAGCCCCGGCTAGCTAGTTTGGTAAATGTTTACAGCGGTATTGAGCCATTATAATTTTGAATATACTGGCTCAGCGCTGTTATTTGCTCAGTATTAAAACGCAAACCTAACTTACTACGACGCCACAATATATCCTCGGCGCTGCTAGCCCACTCGCTATTAACTAAATAATTTACTTCAGTGGCGTATAAACCATGGCCAAAATGCTGACCTAAATCAGCTACGCTTTGGGCATCTGTAAGTAGGGTATAAGTGCCAGTACCGTAACTGCGTATAAAGCGATTTAAAATAAACTCAGGCAACCATGCATACTTTACCTGTAGTTGTTGCTTTAATACTACCTTTGATGAAAAGTCGCCACCGGGTAATGGAGTGTTTTTTGTCCATGTTTGGCCCATATGCGGATAAAAGCTGGCGAGTTCGTTTACTGCGTTTTCAGCGAGCTTGCGATAAGTGGTAATTTTCCCACCAAATACACTTAGCAGTGGTGCCTGGTTATTATTGCTCGATAATATCAGTTTGTAGTCGCGAGTAACGGCTTGTGCGTCGCATGAGTTATCATCTAGTAAGGGGCGTACACCACTAAAGGTATGCACTATGTCGTTATGAGTAAGTTGTTTTTTAAAGTAATTATTAGTAATGCCAATTAAGTAATCGACTTCTTTATCGCTAATTTTTACATCTGCTATATTGTCGCTGTATTCTTCATCTGTAGTGCCAATCAGTGAATAGTCATCTTCAAATGGGGTAACAAAAATAATACGCTGATCTTTATTTTGTAAAATATAGGCCTGCGGCTCAGTGTGAATACGCGGCACAATAATATGGCTGCCTTTAACTAAGCGAATATTATGTGGCGACGGCCCAGTAATTACCTCATCAAAAAGTGATGCAACCCAAGGGCCCGCTGCATTAACAACTCCTTTAGCAACTATAGAACATTGCTTTTTGCTACCTTGTTGCTCTAAGGTCACACTCCAATTATTGTTATTGCGAACTGCTTTAATACAGCGCGTGCGGCTTAAAATGGTTGCACCTTTTTGCTGTGCTGCTAACGCATTTAAAATAACTAACCTCGAATCATCAACCCAGCCATCAGCGTATTCAAAACCGCGGGTAATAGTATTATTCAATATACTATCGCGGGTAAATTTAATTGATTTTGAGGCGGGTAAAGTAATGCGTTTGGCAAGATGGTCGTATATAAACAACCCAATTCTAATCATCCAGTAAGGGCGTAAATGCGCTTGATGTGGCAGCCTAAAAGATAGCGGCCACATAATATGTGGGGCATTTTTTAATAACACTTCACGCTCTTTAAGTGCCTCTTTTACTAGCCTAAATTGGTAATGCTCTAAATAGCGTAGTCCACCATGAATAAGTTTACTGCTACTTGATGATGTAGCAGAGGCTAAATCATTTTGCTCACACAGTAATACTTTTAAGCCTCTACCGGCGGCGTCAGCCGCAATACCAGTGCCATTAACGCCACCGCCAATAACCAGTAAATCATATTCATTATCGAGTAATTTCACTGAATACCTCTTTATTAATTTAAGCGATGGCATATCAATAGCCAATAACACTATCGTATTAGCAGTCGTCTTTTGTTGCGTTATTTGAAAGCGTGACTTGTGCTATACAGTGCTGCCATTTTGCGTATAAGTCGTTACGTTCATCTATGCTCATGGTTGGTTCAAAACGACGGTCGCATTGCCACATAGTAGCTAATTGCTCCGTTGACTTATAAATCCCAGTTTGCAGCCCCGCTAAATAGGCAACACCCAGAGAGGTTGTTTCTGTTAGCGCTGGGCGTTCCACACTTGCGCCTAAAATATTAGCTAAAAACTGCATGGCCCAATTATTTTTTGCCATGCCACCGTCCACGCGCAAAATACTTGGACGCAGGCCATCACCTTCCATGGCTTTTTGTAAATCTTTGGTTTGATAGCCAACAGACTGCAGCGCCGCTGCTACTATAGTGCTAATGCCAGAATCACGGGTTAAACCTAAAATAGCACCACGGGCATTGGCATCCCAGTATGGGGCGCCTAAACCGGTAAACGAAGGCACTAAAAATACGCCGTGATCCAGTGGCACGTCTTTGACCATAGCCTCGCTGTCGCCGGCATGTTCAAGTAGCTTTAAGCCCTCAACAATCCATTGCATAGTGGCACCCGCCATAAAAATACTGCCCTCTATAGCGTAGGTCACTCTACCATTGAGCCTGTAAGCCACAGTAGTTAATAAGCGGTTATTAGAGGTAAGGGCTTTATCGCCCGTATTAAGCATTAAAAAGCAGCCCGTTCCGTAGGTACTTTTAGCCATGCCTTCTTTAAAGCAAGCTTGGCCAATTAATGCGGCTTGCTGATCCCCCGCCATAGCGCAAATTTTAATCGGTGCACCAAAAATTTCACTGCTGGTACTGCCAAACTCGGCTGCGCTGTCCATCACTTCTGGAAGCATAGAGTGTGGAATATTAAACTGCGTTAGTAACTCTTCATCCCAACATTGCTGATGTATATTAAATAATAGTGTACGTGAGGCGTTGGTGGCATCAGTACGGTGTACTTTGCCAGCGGTTAAATGCCACAGTAAATAACTGTCAACCGTACCAAATGCTAGCTCGCCGGCTAGCGCTTGTTGCTGTGCATCGGTAACATTATCTAAAATCCAGCGAATTTTAGTGGCTGAAAAGTACGGATCTAATAATAGCCCGGTTTTATCGCTAATTTTTTTACTGAGTTTATCGCTACGTATTTGCTCGCAATACTCGCTGGTACGGCGATCTTGCCACACAATGGCATTATAAATTGGTTGGCCAGTCTTTTTATTCCATACTAAAGTGGTTTCGCGCTGATTAGTGATACCAATGGCAATGACCTGCTCGGCTGTAACCTGGTTATTAGCCAGTACTGTTTTACAGGTACTTAGTGCGGTTTGTAAAATATCGTTAGGGTCATGCTCAACCCAGCCATTATTGGGAAAGTGCTGCGGGAATGTTTGCTGAACAGTATCAACTACCTTGGCATCTTTGGTAAATAAAATAGCCCGAGAGCTGGTAGTTCCTTGATCAATCGAGAGTATGTATTTAGACATAAGCTTAACGTTATTTATCTTAGATACAGATAGCTTGTCTGCAAGTTAAATTAATAGCAATGCTTTTTAAATATTAGGAAGGGCTGTTATAGCTATAACGCTGTAATTTATACCAAGGGTGGTGGCAGTGTATATTAAGAAGCAAGAGTAATAAGAGCCCATAAGTCAGAGGGCTCTTAAATACAATGGGTATAAATTGCGCTTAGCTGGCTTTTAACAATTGTTGATGTAGCCAATCTTTTAACACCACACGGTCATGTTTTAATTGCAGCATTTCCTCGTCATCGATAGGCGCGTCTTGCAGCTCTAAGGTACGAATTTCTTTATCAAGCGCGTTGTATTTTTTGGCTTTATCTGCAAACTCTGGATCATTGCTATTGAGTTTTTTAATGGTATTTAGGTGCTCAGGAAAGTCTTGAGTTAATGAATGATCTTCGCCTAACATAGGTACTCCTTAACGGTGCGTGTAATAAATGTGTTTTAAAAATAACACGCTTAGGGTTTAGTTAAATTCAGATTGTATGGGTATTTATGTACGCCATAATATTAGAGCTGGGGGTTGCTTGAGTATAAATCAACACATAGCCGTTATTAATTATTATTACGGAAATACTTATATATCACTATACAAAGCACTGACACTCAAAGATGCTTAAGTTAGAATACAAAATGCAACAACTCCTCGCAAACAATAACTATTTTGAGTGCTTTATTACATGCTTTTAATGATCGACAATTACGACTCGTTTACCTATAACTTGGTACAGTACTTTCAGCGTTTAGATCAAGAGGTACTGGTTAAGCGCAACGACCAAATAACGCTTAGCCAAATTAAGCAGTTAAATCCTCAACATATTGTTATATCACCCGGTCCTAAAAGCCCAAGCGAAGCGGGTATTTCGTTAAGCATTGTTGAGCAATTAAAAGGGCAGTATCCTATTTTAGGAATTTGCTTAGGGCATCAAACTATTGCCCAAGCCATAGGAGCAAAGGTGGTGCGTGCTAAAAAAGTAATGCACGGTAAAACATCGCCAATTTACCATAGCGATCAAGGAGTATTTAAAGGTTTAGCTAAGCCCTTAACGGTCTGTCGGTATCATTCTTTAATTGTTGAGGCACAGTCGCTGCCTAAAGAGTTGCAAGTAACAGCCTGGACACAAACCCAGCAAGGTGAGTTTGACGAAATTATGGGATTATTACATACAGACTTAGCACTTGAAGGTGTACAATTTCATCCGGAAGCTATTTTAACTGAGCAAGGTTTAGCGTTACTTGATAACTTTTTAACTCGCTTCTAAGCTTATAGTATTAAGTAAATATCATTACATTAAAGACAGAGAGCCATGACCGAAATAGTGCAGCAACCGCGTATTGTTAAAATGCTTAATCAACGAGCACATGATTTGCTGCTTGGTCATAACTTTGCTCATCAACAAATTGGCTTTATTCATACGCTAGAAATGGACTATGGCGAACCACTAAAGCAACGCACATTACTTGAAGTAGAGGTTGCCGCTCAGCAAAAGCGCAAGTTAAAAAGCACCGCGCATCATAAATATCGTGCAGCAGCGAGCGAGCAACTGCATAAAGCAATAGAAAAAATGATGTCTGAGCAGCTTAGCGATATAGACAGTGTTATTCAAAACACCATAGGTGTAGAGGACAGCGTATGTGCCATGTTAGATATTTTAGCCACAAAAAGCGCATCGGTTGGGCGCTTAGAGCCCTTAGTTAACGACCTAAGCTGGCTTGGCAGAGAGTTAGTTACTTTAGTTAACTTGCCTTATTATCGTAATCAGCGCAGCAAAAATACCGCAGTGAAAGTAGATAGCCCCGCTTTAGCGCTGCGTTATATTGGTCTAGATAACTTACAGCTAGTAGTACCAACTTTTGCAGTGCGCCATTGGATGCCTTATAGCACAGAGCCTTTTTCGTTACTAAAAAGGCGCTTAAAAGAAAGCGCCATGGCGAATGCTATTGCTGCACAAAAAATTGCTGAAGTTAACGAGGTTAACCCAAGCCATGCTTTTACTTTAGGGATGTTATTAAACGTGGGGCAAATAGCCTTAGTGCGTTTATATTTAAAAGTGTTTGAGCAAATTTGGCAGCGAAAAGTACAATTTGCTCGCACTACAGCGAATAAAGGCTTGCATACTGCATTGCTAGAGCTAAAACCAGACCCTTTATTTTTAACCACCTTACTGAGCGAACAGTCGTTGGCTATTAGCGCTAAAATAATTGAAAAAATGGCCTTTAAGTATTTGCCGTTTAATAGCGTAATGCAGCAACTCGTTAATGGTGTAGAAAAAGGCGATACAGCGCTGCCTTTAACGCAGGTAATGCTAAAAGCACGATGTTACTCTCAGTACTTAACGCTAAAGCAGCATCAGCTAGTTGAACCGGATGAAACGCTTAGTTGGTTTTCGTACTTTAAGTTCACCAAAAAAGAGCTAAAAGCACTCCAAGCAAGCAATTTTAATAATCTTGCTATTCAAATTGATTAAATTTGTTAATTTTTTTGCGACTATCCATTCACTTTTTATTATCTCTTTTCAATACATTTCCCCGTTTAAAGTGAGGCGCGCTCGTTGTTCAGGCGCTTTATTGGCTAAAAACGAGCTGCATAAAGCAAGCAAATAGTTATTCACTATCTATGAAATTATATCTCAAGCCCTTTATTATCAAGGGTTACATGAAAGTTTTTGAAGAGACATAATCAATGTTTTCTGAAATAATAAGCGTCTGAAAATTGAACCACACAGCCCTTTTTATGCAAATATCGCTATACTGAGTTTGCTAAAAAACACATATGCTACAGGTTACCACACAGCTATTTACGGCTTTGTGATGTACACAATTAAGAGGAAATAAAATGACAGTCAATCGCGAATTATTTGATCACGTAATGGTTCCTAACTACGCACCTTCAAGCGTAATTCCAGTTCGAGGCGAAGGCTCTCGCGTATGGGATCAACAAGGTCGAGAGTTTATCGACTTTGCTGGTGGTATTGCCGTTAACTGTCTTGGCCATTGCCACCCTGCATTAGTAGGCGCATTAAAAGAGCAAGGCGAAAAGCTTTGGCATCTATCAAATGTAATGACCAACGAGCCAGCACTACGCTTAGCTAAAAAAATGGTTGATGCAACCTTTGCCGAAAAAGTTTACTTTGCCAACTCAGGCGCAGAAGCAAACGAAGCAGCACTTAAATTAGCGCGTCGTTTTGCCCTTGATCAATTTGGCGCAGAAAAATCACAAATCATCGCATTCAACAAAGGTTTCCACGGCCGTACATTCTTTACCGTAACTGTTGGTGGCCAAGCGGCATACTCAGATGGTTTTGGTCCTAAGCCAGGCGACATTGTACATTGTGATTACAACGACCTGGCAGTATTTGAAGCCCTTATTAGCGACAAAACATGTGCCGTAATGATGGAGCCACTACAAGGTGAAGGCGGTATTGTTTCGCCAACTGACGAATTTGCACAAGGCGTTCGTGATTTATGTACTAAACATAATGCACTGCTTATTTTTGATGAAGTGCAAACAGGTGTTGGCCGTACAGGTAACTTATACGCATACCAAGGTTTAAACGTTGTTCCTGACATTTTAACTACGGCTAAAGCATTGGGCGGCGGTTTTCCTATTGGTGCTATGATCACCACAACTGAAATTGCACAACACCTTAAAGTAGGTACACATGGTTCTACTTATGGTGGTAACCCATTAGCGTGCGCCGTTGCTGAAGCAGCATTCGATACTGTAAATACCCCAGAAGTACTTGCTGGTGTAACAGCAAAAGCAGCATTATTTAACCAACTACTTACTGAAATTAATAATAAATACCACGTGTTTAGCGAAATTCGCGGCCAAGGTTTATTAATTGGTGCAGTAGTAAGCGAGCAATACAAAGGTCGTGCAAAAGAGTTTTTAGTGGCAGGTACTGAGCACGGTCTTATGTCATTAGTTGCCGGTGCTGACGTGGTTCGTTTTACACCATCATTAGTTATCCCAGAAGCCGACATTCGTGAAGGTATGGCACGCTTTGAAAAAGCAGTAGCCAGTGTTGTAAGCGCTTAACATAGCCAAACAATATCTATTAAGGGCAGACCTAGTTTGCCCTCTAATTTTAATTTACCGTTATAATATAAGGGAGTAAGCGGGTTTATGATGATCCTTCGCCCAATCCAACAAAGTGACTACCCTGCATTAGTGAAAATAGCCCACGAATCGGGTCATGGCTTTACTTCTTTACCTAATAATGAAAAGTTATTGCAAAAGAAAATAGATCATTCGGTTAGCTCATTTGCAAAAGCTGCTACCGAGCCGGGCGACGAAGGTTATTTATTTGTACTAGAGGACACCGAAACCGGTGAAGTAGTTGGCACCTCAGGTATAGAAGCCGCTGTTGGCTTAGATGATGCATTTTATCACTATCATTTAAGTAAAGTGATTCATTCTTCACGCACTCTAAACGTATATAAAGCAGTTGATATTTTAACGCTTTGTAACGATTACACCGGCGCTACAGAGCTATGTACATTATTTTTGAAAGACGCATACCGCAAAAACAGTAACGGTAAATTACTTTCAAAATCGCGTTTTATGTTTATTAAGCAGCATCAAGAGCGTTTTGCACAAACCGTCATTGCAGAAATGCGTGGTGTGTCTGACGACAATGGCAGCAGCCCATTTTGGCAATGGCTAGAAGAGCACTTTTTTTCAATGGACTTTCCAACTGCCGACTATTTAACAGGCATAGGCCAAAAAGTATTTATTGCTGAATTAATGCCTAAGTACCCAATTTACGTTAATTTGCTCAGCAAAAATGCGCAAGCTGTTATTGGTAAAGTACACGACAACACACGCCCAGCAATTGAGCTATTAAAAAGTGAAGGTTTTACCTTTAATGGGTATGTTGATATTTTTGATGCCGGCCCCACAGTTGAAGCAAAAGTAGATAACATTGCCACCATTCGCAACGCTAAACACTTTAAAGTTGAAATAGGTGAACCAAGTGGCGACACCATGGTGTTATTAGCCAACGAAAAGCTTACAGATTTTAGAGCAACTGTAGTGCCTATGACGTTCGATGAGCGCATGAGCAGCATAGTAATAACGCAACAAGTAGCCGATGCACTGTATTTACAAGCGGGCGATAGCGTAAGCGCAACCACGATTTAATTTAGGAGAAAGTATAATGACTCATCCTGCACAATTTATTAATGGTCAATGGTCACAAGGCCAAGGAACCGAATTTAGTTCAGTAAACCCAGCCAATAACAATGTTATTTTCCAAGCAAACTCAGCAACAGCAGAGCAAGTAGACGCTGCAGTTAGCGCAGCGCGCGAAGCGTTTTATGCTTGGGCTGATAAAACATTTGCTGAACGTTTAGAAATAGTTAAAGCATTCGCAGCGCAATTAAAAGAAAACAGCGAAGAGCTAGCCATTACTATTGCACAAGAAACAGGTAAGCCACTGTGGGAAACTCGCACAGAAGCGGGTGCTATGGTTGGTAAAATTGCCATTTCTGAAAAAGCGTTTTTAGAGCGCACTGGCGACGTAGAAAATGCAATGCCACTAGGGCGCGCAATGATCCGCCACAAGCCACACGGTGTTGTAGCTGTATTTGGTCCGTATAACTTTCCGGGGCATTTACCTAATGGCCACATAGTGCCAGCGCTTTTAGCGGGTAACACGGTTATATTTAAACCGTCAGAACTTACGCCTAAAGTTGCCGAGCTTACGCTTAAGCTGTGGGAAAAAGCAGGTTTACCAGCGGGTGTAATTAACCTTGTACAAGGTGAAGTAGCAACGGGTAAAGCCCTTGCTGCTCACAAAGGTATTGATGGCTTGTTCTTTACGGGTTCTTCGCGCACAGGTCATATTTTACATGAACAGTTTGCGGGTCAACCTGGTAAAATTTTAGCGCTAGAAATGGGTGGTAATAACCCACTTATTATTACTGACGTTGAAGATACTAAAGCGGTTGTTCACGATATTATTCAATCAGCGTTTATTTCAAGTGGCCAGCGTTGTACCTGTGCACGTAAACTATTTTTACCAACGGGTAGCAAAGGTGATGTAATCCTGGAGCGTTTAATTACCGCAACTAAAGCGATTAAAGTAGGTAATTATGACGATGCAGATCAGCCATTTATGGGCTCAATGATCTCATCAGCCGCCGCTGCCGGTATGGTTAAAGCGCAAAACGAACTTGTTGAGCTTGGTGCTCAAGTATTGGTAGAGCTTGAGCATACAGTTAATACTGGCTTTGTAACACCAGGTATTATTGAGTGTACAAATATTAGCGACTTCCCAGATGAAGAGCATTTTGGACCACTTCTAAAAGTATTCCGCTTTGACGACTTTGACCAAGCAATTGATAAAGCCAACGACACAAGCTTTGGTTTATCAGCAGGTTTACTTAGCGACAGTGCTGCCGACTACGAGCACTTTTTACGCCGTATTCGCGCTGGTATTGTTAACTGGAACCGCCCAATTACTGGCGCATCAAGTGCTGCACCGTTTGGTGGTATTGGCGCATCGGGGAATCACAGAGCCAGCGCGTATTACGCTGCCGATTACTGTGCATACCCAGTAGCATCAGTAGAGCTTGAAAAAGTTGCTATGCCAGCTACATTAAGCCCAGGCTTAAAAATAGACTAAAATTACTACTAAATAATTATAAAAGCAGCTTCGGCTGCTTTTTTTGTATTAGCTATGTCGCTAAGCTAGTAATTATTAGTGCTTTCTGCTTAAATTACTGAATTAATTATTTTTAAGGTATACGTGTAATGGTTTTAAATAGGCAAGGGTACGACGACTTAATTATGTACCTAACTCAAAACTTAGCTTTATTTGAAAAGCCGGGTGAAATAAAACCAGGTGCACCTACGGTTATGGAATTAATCGAAGACGTGATTGCACAAAACGTAATGCTCATATGTCAGCAGCACACAGAGCTCACTACAGAGCAGCGTAGCCAAATTGTGCGTGAAGTTGATGGCATAGTTTACGATTTACAAGAAGTCCTCAGTAGCATCACCTCGCGGCCTGTTACGGTAGAGCAACACATGTTTATTGATGAGTTTGGTGGTTTGGTTAAAAACCTATTTGATAACGCCGTTTCTTAGCCCGCAACCCTTCTATATTTTCCGGTAGCACGCTTTAAATGCGCTGACGGTTTTACCACCCTTGCATAAATTTAAGTGCCTTGATCAAGCTAATTTATATTATTGCTGGGCGCTCACTTATTAAAGCTGATTGGTATACAATCAAGAAAATAATTTTTGAGGTATAACAATGCAAGCAAATGTAAAATGGGTTGAAGGTAATACCTTTATTGGTCGCTCTAATTCAAATCATAATGTTGTATTTGACGGTGGTAGCGACAGTGCTGCACCGAGCCCTATGGAAATGGTATTAATGTCAATCGGTTGTTGTTCATCGGTTGATGTAGTGAGCATTTTAAAAAAAGCCAAACAAGATTTTAGCAACGTAGAAGTACAGTTAACGGCAGAGCGCGCCGAAACTGCCCCACGAGTATTTACCAAAGTTAATTTACACTTTGTAGCAACGGGCAATAATGTGTCTGAAAAGCACCTTGCACGCGCTGTTTCACTCTCTGCTGAAAAGTATTGCTCGGTCGCATTAATGCTTGATAAAACAGTAAAAATTACACATAGCCACGAAGTTGTGCAAGATCAAGTAAAATAACGCTTTTTCCATGAGTAAAATTCGTATAAAATCCGCGAACTTTTATTCTGCTAGAGCAGATTTCACTAATTTATAGGTTGGTTTATTATGAACAAACCCTTCGATAAACTTAAACTTCATGGTTTTAATAATTTAACTAAAAGTTTAAGCTTTAGTATTTACGACATTTGCTATGCAAAGACCGAGCAACAACGTAAAGAATATATTGAATATATCGATGAGCAGTACAGTGCAGATAGACTAACCGACATTTTAGGTGAAGTTGTTGATATTATAGGTGCTAACATTTTAAATGTAGCGCGCCAAGACTACGAACCGCAAGGTGCAAGCGTAACTATTTTGGTTTCAGAAGAGCCGGTAGAAGAGCAGCAAAATTACGATGCTGACGAAGCTCCAGGCCCATTACCAGATTCAGTGGTTGCCCATTTAGATAAAAGCCATATTTGTGTACACACGTACCCAGAAGCTCACCCTGATGACGGTATTTGTACTTTTCGCGCCGATATTGAAGTGTCAACGTGTGGCATAATATCGCCACTTAAAGCGTTAAACTTCCTTATTCATAGCCTAGAGTCAGACGTAGTAACAATTGACTACCGCGTACGTGGTTTTACCCGCGATATAAACGGCGTTAAGCACTACATCGATCATGCAATTAGCTCAATTCAAAACTTCATGACAGAAGATACCAAAGAAGCGTACCAAATGATGGACGTAAACGTGTATCAAGAAAACCTGTTTCACACTAAAATGATGTTAAAAGAGACTGATTTAAATACCTATTTATTCGGCCTTTCTACGGATGATTTGTCAGATGAAGAAGAGGAAGAAATTCGCTCTAAACTGACCCGTGAAATGCAAGAAATATTCTATGGCCGTAACTTGCCAGACCTAGATTAAATAGCAAAATATAGTCAATAAAAATGGCGCTCAATGAGCGCCATTTTTTTGTGTTAAAAAGCTATAAAAAGCTTATAGCCAGTATATTTAGTATTATTTAAGCATGCTGTAAAGCAAAGCCATTACCGCCATTGAGCCAACCGCTAATATAAATAAGGTGCTTAAACGATTACGATGCTTGTGTAATGCCGGTACTTTATAAACAGCAATCATGGGCATAATAAATAAAATCATCGCAATAATAGGGCCAGATAACTGATCCATCATATCGAGTATGCTCGGGTTTTTAACCGCGCAAAACCAAATAGCAAAAAACATTAGTACAGCACCTACCTTATCGGCAACTTTAGCGCTTATGTTCGACTGCTTAGTTACTAAGCCAGTAAAGCTTTCGCGTGCACCCAAAAAGTGCCCTAAAAATGACGACATAATCGCAATAAACGCCACCAATGGGCCAAGCGTAGCAATAAACGAATTGTCAGTAATATTGGCAAGGTACGATAAAACCGACACATTTGCCGCTTTCGCCGCCGCCATTTGCTCGCCAGTTAAGGACAACACACACGAAAACACAAACAGCAATACAAAGGTAATTAACAGTAAACTGGTGCGCTTTAATATTGCCTCAGACTTAGCAACCGCTTTATTACCATAATGACCGCGTTGTACGTTTACAAAGCTCGAAATAGCCGCTGCGTGGCTAAACGAAAATACAATAATAGGAATCGACAACCACAGTGTTTTACCAAAGCTGCCCACTTCTGGCAGCGCCATATTCGGCATTTGCCAACTAGGGATCAAATACAAGGATAAAAAAAACAATATGCCCACAAGCGGATAAACTAAAATAGCAAAAGCACGAAGCATCAGCTTTTCGCCGCCCATCATTAAGCCAATCATACCTGCAACCAATACACCAGAAAGCAACACCCGCGAAGGCGACTCCATACCAAGCTGGTTCACCATAAAGCTGTCTACGGTATTGGTTAAACCGACACCATAAATAAGTAAAATCGGAAAAATAGATAAAAAGTACAGTAAAGAGATTAGCCGACCCGCGGTCACCCCAAAATGTTCCTCTACTACATCGGTAAAGTCAGCATCTTTATTTTTTGACGACAGCACAAACCGCGCTAAACCGCGGTGCGCTAAAAAGGTCATTGGAAAGGCCAAGCACGCCATAATAATTAACGGCCAAAAACCGCCAATACCAATATTAATAGGTAAAAATAAAATACCGGCACCAACGGCGGTACCAAATAGGCTTAACGTCCACTGTGTGTCGTGTAAAGTCCAAGAAGACTGTTTTGCTGTAGATGCATTAAAATGCGTAGCATCTTGAGATGGGGGCATAAGCTCACCAGGTTTTTTTAGAATAATAATGACGGCAAAGCATATAGTTTTTACTTAATGATTTCATTCGATAAACTAGCTTAATATTCGCTTATTTGTAGCGTACCAGTTACGCCTGTAATGAATTTGCAACAGCGTTATAAAAGTGAGCAGAGAATGGCAGTGGCTTTAGCTCAACGTTAAAAATAATAAGCAGGAAAGGTGCACTTAAAAAGGGGGTTAATAGCTTTTCCCCATAAAGTTTAAAGTTTACACACTGCAATCTAGAGTATAATTATTGTAAACTCTACTTTCCACCTAGGTTGTAAAGTGATTAAAAATAGGAGTTTTTGTGATATTTGAAACCTTGTCAGTTAAGCATTTAGCTATGTTATTGCAATTTGAATCAGAAAATAAAGCTTGGTTTGAATCAATGCTGCCGCCGAGAGAGGATTACTTTTATCGCGATTTAGGCATTAAAATGCATATTTATGATGCCATTATAAACATGCAATTAGGTACGCATTATTCGGGTGTGCTTATTGTTAAAGAGCAAATTGTTGCGCGCGCAAATTTAAAAGATATAACAGGGCAAACAAACACTGCCGCAGTGGGTTATCGAGTTGCTAAAAATAGCATAGGTAAAGGCTACGCCAGTTTTTGCCTTAACGAATTAATTAGCATAGCCGCTCAGCATTATGCAGTTAACCAGTTAGAAGCCTTAGTACTAGATAATAACCCCGCCTCAAAAGCCGTACTATTAAAGTGTGGCTTTAAAGTGCAATCCCATAAAGATAACTATATAGCAATAAACGGACTCACATTAGGCGTTACACACTTTTTACGCGCACCGATTTAAGTGTTTTTTGAGGTGAAATTGGAAGATTAAAATATTGTGGTTAACAGCGGTTATTCGTTGGGTTTCGCTTCACTCAACCCAACCTACGGTGTTTAAATTGACATAGAGCTGCTAGTAGCTAAAAGCCCGCAGCTCTAGGCGCTTTATTCTTCAATAGCTGAAACAATAAAATACGGATTTAAATACTCATCTTTGGTGTTATAAATTAGCGGGCTGCCATCAAGTTTAGTCACTTTAGCGCCGGCGATTGCGGCGATTGCATGGCCGGCGCCAGTATCCCATTCACAGGTTGGGCCTAAGCGGGGGTAAATATCAGCACTGCCTTCGGCCACTAAGCACAGCTTTAGTGAGCTGCCTTTTGAAACCATTTCTACCTCGTCAAAGCGTTTTACAAATTCGGCTAAATCGGGTGAGGGGTGTGAGCGGCTGCCAACTACGCGTATTAACCCTGTGTTTGGTTTGGTAGTTACTTTTAGCTCTATGCGCTCATCGCCTTTGTCTTTAAATGCGCCTATGGCTTCGCTTGCTAAGTAAGATACGCCAAGGGCTGGGGCGTCTACTACGGCTAAAACCGGAATGCCATTTTCGATAAGTGCGATATTTACGGTGAATTCACCATTTTTTTTAATAAACTCTTTGGTGCCATCGATAGGATCTACTAGCCAGTAACTTTTCCATGCTTTGCGAACTTCCCAGCTTATATCTGCGTTTTCTTCACTTAATATAGGAATGTCGGGAGTGAGCTGCTGTAGCCCTGCGACAATAATTTTATGAGCTGCTAAGTCGGCGTCGGTTACAGGGCTTTCATCGGCTTTGTATTCAACGTTAAAGTCCTTTTGATAAATTCCCATTATGGCGCTACCCGCTTTGCGGGCAAGGATCAGGGTTTCTTCTAGCAGTTCGGTTTGGTTCATTGGGGTTAACCTATATTATGTGCTGTTGTTTTAGATACGTTATCAGCTGAACAACCGATTGGTCTAGCGTGTTTTTACTGGTATCTAAAATTATTTCTGGATTGATGGGTATTTCGTAACTGGAATCAATGCCGGTAAAGTGTTTAATTTCGCCAGCGCGGGCTTTTTTGTATAAGCCTTTAGGATCGCGGCTTTCGCATACATCGAGTGGGGTGTCGATAAATACTTCAATAAACTCCTTGTCATCTACTAAGCTGCGTACCATGTCGCGCTCTGCTCTAAAAGGCGATATAAACGCAGTAAGCACTAACAAGCCAGCGTCAACCATTAGCTTTGCTGTTTCGCCTACGCGGCGAATATTTTCAACTCGGTCTGCGTCGCTAAAGCCTAGGTCTTTACATAAACCGTGGCGTACGTTGTCGCCATCGAGCAGGTAAGTATGAATACCTTGTTGATTAAGTGCGGCTTCTAGCGCGTTTGCTACAGTGCTTTTACCGGAGCCCGAAAATCCGGTAAACCATATAATAGCGCTCTGATGCTTTTTTTGCTCACTACGTTGTGCTTTAGTGGTTGCGTAGTTATGCCAAACAATATTTTCATCCATAGTGAGTTATCTCTTTATGCTGTGCGTGCCGGTATTAAAACGGAAATACTAGCGGGATCAAGGTTAATACTGTTATTGAATAAATAATAGAAAGGGGCAAGCCCATCACTACATAATCTTTTAAACGATAGTTACCCGCGCTGTAAACCATAAGGTTAGTTTGATACCCAAACGGCGATATAAAACTTGCTGATGCGCCAAACGCAACCGCCATAATAAATGGCAGTGGGTCTACGTTAAAGCCAACGGCAAGTGAATAGGCAACCGGAAACGACAATGCTGCAGCGGCGTTATTGGTTATCAGCTCGGTAAATAATACTGTCATTAAAAATATTGCGATAAAGGCGCTGTATGGGCCAAAGTCGCCAAGTACTACAAACATAGCCGCCGATATTTGCCCAGCAAGTCCGGTGCCTATCATTAGTTTTGCTAAGCCTATGGCGCTGCCTACTACGGCGAGTAACTCAATAGGAAAGCGACGTTTTACTTCGCTAAGCTTAATAGTACCGCAAAGCATAAAGCCAATCAGTAATACTAATAAGCCTTTAACTAGCGGCACTAAGCCAATAATACTTAAGCCCAGTACAGCGGCAAAGCTTAGCAGCACAATGTTTGACTGTTTAGGCGCTAGGTGAGTTTGTAAATCAAACCCCGATATATACACAAATTCGCGCTTTAAATTAGGCAAGCTGTAAAAGTTTTTACCCGGGGCGAGTATTAGTGAGTCGCCTGCTTGTAAGTGCACTTGCCCTAAACCACCTTGCAGGCGATCGTGGCCGCGGCGAATAGCAATAACGGCCGCATGAAACTGCTCTCTAAAGCGGGCTTCTTTTACGGTTTTACCAATAAATTTTGAAGACTGACTTACGACAACCTCTACTAAGTGTTCTATGTCTTTTTGATGATTGTCGTGCACTACTTTTAAACCATCGAAACGCGTAAGTAGGGGGACTGATTTTATATCGCCCACAAAAAGTAATATGTCGTTTTGTTTAATTATTTGCTGTGGCGTGACCGCACAAATACGTTGGTTATCGCGAATTATTTCGCCTAAAAATAAGTCTTTAAGTTCACGCAGGCCATTTTCTTCTACGGTGCGACCAATTAGCTTTGAACCGGCTTGTACTTTACCTTCAAGATAAAAAGGTACGACTTCTTGGTCGCTTTTACCGTTGTCGGGTAAGTATTTTAACATGACTAAAATGGTGATTAAGCCCACGCTTAATGCGCCCAAACCTACTAAGGTAAAGTCAAAAAATCCCAGTGGTGCCATACCCGCATCTACGGCAAAACCATTTACGATTAAGTTGGTAGATGTGCCAATAAGGGTAATAGTGCCGCCTAAAATAGCAGTGTACGATAGTGGTAATAGTAACTTTGATGGTGAGTGATTGGGGTTGTCTTTTATCGCGGTAATTAAGGAAGCAACCACGGCGGTGTTATTGGTAAACGACGATAAAAACGCGGTCGAAAGTCCCAATTTAGTCACTGATTTAACTAAACTACCACTCGATAGCGATTGCGCTAATTTTTGAATAAGGGTGGTTTTTTCAATCGCAATTGACACTAATATTAATAGCACCAAAGTAATTAGCGACGGGTTAGTATAATTAACTAACATGCTTTCTAAATCTATTAGCCCTGCTAAGTAGCTGCTACCAATGGCTCCCACAAATAGCCATGCAGGATTAAGCCGAGTGCCAAAAAGGCACCCGACTAAGGTAAGCATAATGCCTGTTAAAATGAGCTGATCTATCATGCTTTATATCCTATAACAGGCTAAAAAGTATTATAACTTTGATATATCAAGCGCTTGCCAATGCGGAAAGTGCTTGCGTACTAAAGTGTTAAATTCAACTTCAAAAGCACTAAAGTTACTTTGCTGCGCTTGGCTTTGCAGTACTTGCTCTATCATACCGGCTGCAATAGTTAAGTTAGATAAGCGATCGATAAGTATAAACGAGCCGGTTTCGTGATTACTGTGATACTCATCAGCCAAAATAGTTTCGCTAAGTTCTAGCGTTACAATAGCGATTTCGTTTAACTGTAGAGTGTCGCTGCTACCATGCTCTAAGGTATTTACATCGATAGTGTGATCAATCTTAGTAACTTGAGCAGAGGTGTTTTTGCTACCAAGTTTAAAGTTATAGCTTTTACCTAGTTGCAGCGGCGTTTCGTGCATCCATACTAATTTAGCTTGTAGCTGGTTGGTAACTATTGCCGTAGAACTTGCAGGTACAATGACATCGCCTCGGCTAATATCAATTTCGCTATTTAGCGTAACGGTAATTGCTTGGCCAGCTTGTGCACTGTCTAGGTTGCCATCAAAGGTAACAATTTCTTTAATGCTAGAAGTTTTGCCCGATGGTAGTACTTTTATTGCATCGCCCACTTGTAACTTGCCTGAGGCTAGTGTGCCCTGAAAACCGCGAAAGTTTAAGTTAGGACGCGCCACATACTGCACCGGTAAACGTGCTTCAAAGTCAGTGTCGATTTGCGCTGCTGGCGAGTCTTCTAATAACTCTAGCAATGGCTTGTCGGTGTAATAAGGCGTATGTACAGAGCGAGTAACTACGTTATCGCCTTTAAGCGCCGACATAGGTACAAATTTAATGTTACTTACATTAAGTTGCTCGGCAAACTTTAAGTAGTCGGCTTTAATTTTTTCATAAACAGTTTCGTCAAAATCAACGATATCCATTTTATTAATAGCCACAACAAATTGCTTAATACCAAGCGAGTCACAAATAAAGCTGTGGCGCTTAGTTTGTACTTGCACGCCGTAACGCGCATCCACCAAAATAATGGCCACATCGCTGGTTGATGCACCCGTTACCATGTTACGCGTGTATTGCTCGTGCCCTGGGGTGTCGGCAATGATAAACTTGCGCTTAGCGGTTGAAAAGTAACGATACGCTACGTCAATGGTTATGCCTTGCTCGCGCTCAGCTTGTAGGCCATCTACAAGCAATGCTAAATCAAGGTCATCACCTGCGTTACCTACTTTTTCGTTATCTTTATGCAGCGCTGCTAGCTGATCTTCATAAATTTGGTGGCTGTCGTGCAGTAGGCGGCCAATGAGTGTTGATTTACCGTCATCTACGCTGCCACAGGTAAGCATGCGTAATAAGCTTTTGTCTTGCTGACGTGCTAGGTAAGCGTCTATACCGATTGCTTTTACTTCGTTAAATGTGTCGTTATTTTGATTAGCCATTAGAAATACCCTTCACGTTTTTTCTTTTCCATTGAGCCTGCCGAGTCATGGTCAATAACTCGACCTTCACGTTCAGATGACGTAGATAGCAGCATTTCTTCAATAATTTCGGTTAATGAGCTGGCCGTTGATTCCACTGCACCGGTAAGTGGGTAGCAGCCTAAAGTACGAAAACGTACCGACTTCATCATTGGCACTTCACCCTCCAAAAGTGGCATACGCTCATCGTCAACCATAATTAAGGTGCCGTCGCGATCAACCACTGGGCGCTCTTTTGCTAGATACAAAGGCACCATGTCGATGTTTTCTTGATAAATATATTGCCAAATATCCAACTCGGTCCAGTTAGACAGTGGGAATACACGAATACTTTCACCTGGATTTACTTGGCTGTTGTACGTATTCCAAAGCTCTGGGCGTTGGTTTTTAGGATCCCAGCGGTGGTGCTTATCGCGAAATGAATAAACACGTTCTTTAGCGCGTGACTTTTCTTCGTCGCGGCGTGCGCCACCAAAGGCAGCATCAAAGCCATATTTGTCGAGTGCTTGCTTTAAACCTTGAGTTTTCATTATATCGGTATGTTTACCAGAGCCATGCTCGAATGGGCTTATACCAATTTCCATGCCTTCTGGGTTTTTATGCACTAGTAGCTCAAAGCCGTATTCTTTGGCAATACGGTCACGAAATTCAATCATTTCGCTAAACTTCCAATTAGTGTCTACGTGTAATAACGGAAACGGAATTTTTGCAGGGTAAAATGCTTTACGCGCTAAGTGCAAAAGTACCGACGAATCTTTACCAATTGAGTAAAGCATTACTGGGTTCTCAAACTCAGCGGCGACTTCGCGCATGATTTTGATACTTTCAGCTTCAAGCTGCTGAAGGTGAGTTAAAGCCATTGTTAGTCGTCCTACTAAAATAATTAAAAGTTAAAATCTAATAAATGTATAAAGCTTATGCCACATCGGTAAGTGGTTGCGCAAAACTGCTAGTCTGCGCTTTGGCACCAAACCAATGTAACTCTTGGTGCAAGGATGCTACTTCGCCAATAATAAGCAGCGCAGGAGAAACCACACTGTTACGCGTAATTAAATCGGCAAGCTCGCCCAGCTTTCCAGTAATTACGCGTTGATTTTTACGGGTGCCGTTTTCAATAATGGCAACGGGTGTGTTGGCGTTGCGGCCATGCTTTAAAAGCTCAGCTTGTATATGTGGCGACTTTATCACGCCCATATAAATAGCTAAGGTTTGATTTGGTTTAGCCAGCGATTGCCAATCGAGTTCTTGGCCGTCTTTTTTACAATGCCCGGTTACAAACTGAATCGCTTGTGCGTGGTCACGATGGGTAAGCGGAATACCCGCATAGGCACTGCATCCTGCAGCGGCAGTTATACCAGGTACAATTTGATAATTTACCTTGTTAGCCGCAAGTACTTGTACTTCTTCGCCACCACGACCATAAATAAACGGATCGCCACCTTTAATGCGGCATACTTTTTTACCTTGCTTGGCTAAATCGACCAGCATTTGGTTAGTGTCTTGCTGCGCTACGCTGTGATCGCCTAAACGCTTGCCTACACAAATAAGGTCGGCATCGCGGCGCACTAACTCCATGATCTCGTCAGACACTAAATAGTCATAAACCACTACATCGGCTTGTTGCATAAGTTGCAGTGCCTTAAGTGTCAGCAATTCAGGATCGCCAGGGCCTGCACCTACTACATAAACCTCGCCTTCGGGCTCGGCTTTAGCATTTAGCATGTGTTCTAACTGTTGCTCTGCGGCTTGGGTGTCGCCGGTTTGTACTTTACTAACAACAGATGAGTCGAATACGCCTTCCCAAAACTGGCGACGATCGGCAAAGTGCTTAAAGCGTTGTTTTACTTTGCTTCTAAAGCCACCCACAAGCGTTGCCAGCGGGCCAATATGTTGCGGTATTAGGGTTTCTAGTTTTTCGCGTAAACGGCGCGCTAATACCGGGGCAGTGCCTGCGCTGGATATAGCAATTGTGATTGGGTTGCGATCGACAATCGATGGAAATATAAAGGTGCACTTAGGCTGATCGTCAACTACATTAACAAAAATGTTATGAGCATTAGCCAGTTCAAACACTTGGCTATTTACATGTTCCAAATCAGTAGCAGCAATTACCAGCATCATATTTTTTAAATGTTGCTCGTTAAAGTACTCATGTATAAGCGTTACTTTATTTTCGCTAGCAAGTTCAATGAGCTGTTGGCAAAATTTGGGAGCGACTAAAGTAATACTGGCACGCGCTTTTAAAAGCGCGCTGCATTTGCGCAACGCAACATCTCCACCGCCAACAACCAATACAGGTTTGTTGTCGAGTTTGGTAAAGATAGGTAAATACTGCACGTTAATCACACCCCTAAAATAAATGGCTCGTTTAGCCTGATAGCCACAATATAGCGCCACATACTAAGTAAAAAATAATTAAAACCCACTCGTTATAACTAAAAGTTATAACGAGTGGGTTTTTAAGGCCGAAATCTTAATTAGTAAGGCTTTGCGGTCGGTTGCATGTAAAACTAAGGGCTTAGAGTGTTTGGTTATGAGCTATAGCAAGTTTAGGTTACTATAATTACAGGTATTAAATCACGGTATAAATATGATGAGGTTACTATGATTAAACAACAAAAAGAGGCTGCTTTGGCTGTCGCCTTAATGGATTTAACCAGCTTAAATAGCAACGATGATAGTGCCGCTATTAATACGTTAGTGAACAGCATTAACCCTAAATTAGGCACGCCCGCTGCAGTATGTGTTTACAGTGATTTTGTAGCAGAAGCAAAAATAGCCTTAGCTACCAGAGAGCTAAGCCATATAAAAGTAGCCACAGTAACTAACTTTCCAACGGGTGACGCACCTTTAAATACCGTAATAAACGAAACACTAATTGCCATAGAGCGCGGTGCAGATGAAATTGATTTAGTTATTCCATATAAAGCGCTAATAGCGGGTGATAAAAGCCGTGTGCTTGAGTATGTTACCGAGAGCAAAAAAGTCTGTGGGTCGCGCGCTCTACTTAAAGTGATTATAGAAAGCGGCGAGTTACAAACACCCGATTTAATCGCATCAGCCACATTATTAGCTATTAAAGGCGGTGCCGACTTTGTAAAAACCAGTACCGGTAAGGTCGCCGTTAATGCCACGCTTGATGCGACAAAAACTATACTCAATACCATTAAAGAATCGGGCAAGCTAGTTGGCTTTAAAGCGGCGGGAGGAGTTAAAACAGTTGCAGATGCGAGCGATTACTTAACCCTTGCAAGCACTATTATGGGTAATGACTACTTACAAGCAAATACCTTTAGATTTGGCGCATCAAGTTTATTAACTAATGTGTACGCGGTATTAAATGAAGCGTGATAGCGAACAAGAAAAACAACAGTTAGAGCACGAGGCAGCGAGGTTGTTTTTACGTTGTTATGAGCAGCAATATGGCATTCATATGCGCCATATTTGGCATAATGAGCCCAATAAGCCCGACGTTAGCTGCTACAAAGGCGATCAGCAACTTGATATTGAAGTTGCGCATTTATATGCCAGTGAAACCGAAGCAATGGCAGTGCTTGGCCGGCCACTGTCAATTCCAATGCAACGGGCATTGGCCGATATGGCGCAAGCCCCAAGTGAGCAAAGGTTACGCCTAGCGTTAGAGAGATTACTGGAGCAAAAAGCCACTAAATCTTATCATTCAGCGCGAACTTGGTTATTAATTCGCAATGCCAGCACTATTTGGCATAAAGCCGACTTTGATGCTCAGCTTAAAATGATTAGTGTGCCGCAAACGCATGCATTTGAGCAAATTTGGTTGTTATGCGATTTTTATCGTGGCGAGTTGGTACGTTTATTTTGATTTTTTTACGGTAACTCATTGCAGGAATGACTTTTTATTGCATAAATAAATATTAATTTAGCGGGTTAAGTGGTTAAATAATGCGGTGTGTAAATTAACGGTGAAGATTTTATCAGATGACAATCTTTACTCTTGTGTTAATGAACTGCGTAAGTATAATAGGCATCCACTTTGCAGGGGCGTAGTTCCAATTGGTAGAACAGCGGTCTCCAAAACCGACGGTTGGGAGTTCGAATCTCTCCGCCCCTGCCAATATTACTCGCGATGCGGGTAAGTCTGGGGTTAAAAATCGGTTTAAATAAGTCTGTTTTTAAGTTTGGATTTTAATGGATTAACCCTACCATAGCGTAGGGTTGTTGTGTCTGTAGTTAAGGTAATAATATTATGAGCACGAATGTAGAAACGCCATCAAGTGCGATGGAGTCAGTAAAGTGGTTAGTAGCAATAGTGCTACTTGCAGGCGCAGTTGTTGGTAATCACATGTTTGCAGATCAGTCTGTATTACTACGTGCGATTGGCGTTGTAGTTGCAATAGCAGCTGGTTTAGCAATTGCCTCGCAAACAGCTAAAGGACGTACTTTCCTTACTTTTGCTAAAGAAGCAAGAATTGAAGTGCGCAAAGTAATTTGGCCAACGCGTCAAGAAACTACCCACACGACATTAATTGTAATGGTTGCAACAGTGATAATGGCACTTATCCTTTGGGGATTAGATGGCATTTTATTCCGCGCTGTAGGCTTTTTAACTGGATTGGAGATCTGATCCCATGTCGGATGAGAACGAGAACAAAGAAATTAAGTTACGTTGGTATGTAGTACAGGCCTTTTCTGGTTACGAAAAGCGTGTAGCTCAAACGTTAATTGAACATATTAAAATCGAAGGTCTAGAATCGAGCTTTGGTGAGATACTAGTACCAACTGAAGAAGTTGTTGAGATGCGCGCTGGCCAAAAGCGTAAATCTGAGCGTAAATTCTTCCCAGGTTATGTATTAGTACAAATGGATATGAATGACGCAAGCTGGCACTTAGTGAACAGCACAGAACGCGTTATGGGCTTTATTGGCGGTACGTCTGATCGTCCTGCTCCTATCAGCCCTAAAGAAGCTGAGCGCATTCTTAATCGCCTACAAGAAAATGCTGAAGCACCTAAACCTGCTACCTTATTTGAACCAGGTGAAGTTGTTCGTGTTACTGACGGTCCATTTGCTGACTTTAGCGGTGTTGTTGAAGAAGTTGACTACGAAAAGAGCCGCGTTAAAGTGTCGGTACTTATTTTTGGTCGTTCTACACCGGTTGAACTTGAATTTGGTCAAGTTGAACAAGATAAGTAATTGATTAAAAAAGTGATGCTGATTTTTCTATAAAATTTGGCACGAAGCTTGAAAAAGGCCGCTGATTAACTTATAATCAGCGGCCTTTTTGTATTTGGGTAAATTAATTTACGCTACAAAAAGTACGAAACAATTTTTTAAATTGGGGAGCCGTTAGAGTACGCGTCCTCGCGCGCACAAGGCTGAGACCCACTTAATGAGGTATTTATAATGGCTAAAAAAGTTGAAGCTCTAATCAAGCTACAAGTTGCCGCTGGTATGGCTAATCCTAGTCCACCAGTAGGTCCTGCACTAGGTCAACACGGTGTAAACATCATGGAATTCTGTAAAGCGTTTAACGCACGTACAGAGTCTATCGAAAAAGGCGCTCCAGTTCCTGTAGTGATCTCTGTTTACGGTGACCGTTCTTTTACGTTCGACATGAAAACTCCACCTGCAGCATACTTGCTACTTAAAGCAGCTGGCGTTAAATCAGGCTCAGGCCGTCCTAACACTGAAAAAGTAGGCACAGTAACTCGTGCTCAACTTGAAGAGATTGTTGAGACTAAACGAGCTGACCTTACAGCTTCTGATTTAGAAGCTGCGGTTCGCACTATCGCAGGATCTGCTCGTGCGATGGGCTTGAGCGTAGAGGACTAAGAATATGGCTAAATTAACTAAACGTATGCGTACTATCCGCGAAAAAGTGGAAGTAACTAAAGATTACGAAATCAACGAAGCGATCGCGCTTTTAAAAGAGTTAGCGACAGCTAAATTCGTAGAAAGTGTTGACGTTGCTGTTAACCTTGGTATCGATGCTCGTAAATCTGATCAAAACGTTCGTGGTGCAACTGTACTACCTAACGGTACTGGTCGTGACGTTCGCGTTGCAGTATTCACACAAGGCGCTAACGCAGAAGCTGCGAAAGAAGCCGGTGCTGAATTAGTAGGTATGGAAGATCTTGCTGAGCTAGTTAAAAAAGGCGAGATGAACTTTGACGTTGTTGTTGCATCACCAGACGCTATGCGTGTTGTTGGTCAACTAGGTCAAATCTTAGGCCCACGTGGTCTAATGCCAAACCCTAAGACTGGTACAGTAACACCTAACGTTGCTGAAGCAGTTAAAAATGCAAAAGCGGGTCAAGTACGTTACCGTAATGACAAAAATGGTATCATCCATACTACTATTGGTAAGGTTGATTTCACTGCTGAGCAATTACAACAAAACCTTGAGTCACTAATTGTTGCGCTTAAGAAGGCTAAACCTTCTCAAGCTAAAGGTGTTTACGTGAAGAAAGTAAGCATCTCTACAACAATGGGCGCAGGCGTTGCTGTTGACCAAAACACGTTAAGCACTACTGTAGCTTAATCGGTGTTTACATGGCGTGAAATTTGTACTATAATTTCGCGCCATTTTGTTGATTAATTCGTTTTTCAGCAAAGTAAAGAATTCGGGTTGAAGTCCATAATTTCGTTGCACCTTAGGGTAAAGCGATAAATTGGACTTCCGTCCAAGACCGTAGGTGGCTTCGGCCTTAATACTCACCTACGTAGACGGTGTAGACCCCAGATAGATTTTTCCTAATCCTTCTGGCTCTCGCCGTAAAAAGCATCTCTATCTTGTTTGATAGGGAAGAGTAGAACAGGGGACACCGAGTGTCGGTAACCCCATTAAACCAGGAGTAACACCCATGGCTTTAAATCTTCAAGGCAAACAAGCAATAGTTGCTGAAGTCAACGAAGCAGCCAATGGTGCTCTATCTGCAGTTGTTGCAGATTCTCGTGGTGTAACAGTTGGCGCAATCACTGCCCTTCGTAAAGAAGCTCGTGCAAATGGTGTTTGGATGAAAGTTGTCCGTAACACTTTAGCAAAACGTGCTCTTGAAGGAACACAGTTTGAGTGCCTTTCTGATTCATTTGTTGGTCCAAGCTTAATCGCTTTCTCATCAGAGCACCCAGGTGCTGCTGCGCGTATCTTTTCTGCTTTTGCAAAAAAGAACGAGAAATTTGAGCTTAAAACGGCCGCTTTTGAAGGAAATGTTGTTGATGCAGCAATGCTTGCTACATTACCTACATACGACGAAGCTGTTGCACGCTTAATGAGCGCTATGAAAGAAGCGTCTGCTGGTAAATTGTGTAAAACAATTGAAGCAGTACGTGTACAGAAAGAAGAGCAAGCTGCTTAATTTTAAGCTGTTTAATCTCTTTCGGTGTAAAATTTATTTGGACTTAAAGTCCGTTAATTATTAGGAAATTTGAAATGTCTGTATCTAAAGACCAAATCCTTGACGCAATTGCTGAAATGTCAGTAATGGACGTTGTTGCTCTTATCGAAGCAATGGAAGAAAAATTCGGCGTAACTGCTGCTGCTGGTATGGTAGCTGGTCCAGCTGCTGAAGCAGTTGAAGAAAAGACTGAATTTGATGTAATCCTTACTGGCGCTGGCGCTAACAAGGTTTCTGCAATCAAAGCAGTTCGTAGCGCAACTGGCCTAGGCCTTAAAGAAGCGAAAGCTCTTGTTGAAGCTGCACCAACACCTGTTAAAGAAGGTATCTCTAAGGAAGAAGCTGAAGCTCTTGCTAAAGACCTTACTGAAGCTGGTGCTGAAGTTGAGGTTAAGTAATTTAGCTTTTGCTAAGTTCGCTGCCTGAGAAATCAGGCAAGGGCTGGTGATTATTTAATCACCGGCCTTTTTGCGCTATAGAGTGATGCACTCTTTTAGTTCAAATAAAATCTGGTTTTTTCTTTACTTTCAACGCTTTATAGTTTGCTAGTGTTAAAGTGGGACTAAATTAGAACAACAATCAAATGTTGTAAATCTTGGCATAGATGCCAGTTAAGTCTGTTCTTACAAGAACAGGTCGGGTCAAAGATCAGCAAGCTGAGGAACCCCATGGCTTACTCTTATTCTGAAAAGAAACGTATCCGTAAGGATTTTGGTAAACGTCCACAAGTTTTGGATATACCTTTCTTACTATCTACACAGTTAGAATCGTTTAAAAAATTCTTAGTGCCTGACGCTGATGGCGATCATGGTTTGGAAGCAGCCTTCCGTTCTGTGTTCCCAATTAAAAGCTACTCAGGAAATTCTGAGCTGCAATACGTAAGTTATCGTATTGGCGAGCCAGTTTTCGATGTAAAAGAATGTCAAATTCGCGGTGTGACTTATTCTGCTCCACTTCGCGTGAAATTGCGTCTTGTAGTTATGGACAAAGAAGCTCCAGGCACAGTTAAAGACATTAAAGAGCAAGAAGTTTACATGGGCGAAATTCCGCTCATGACCGATACCGGTACCTTTGTAATCAATGGTACAGAGCGTGTTATCGTTTCTCAGCTACACCGTAGCCCTGGTGTATTCTTTGATAACGACCGCGGTAAAACTCACTCATCGGGTAAAGTGTTATATAACGCACGTGTTATCCCATATCGTGGTTCATGGTTAGACTTTGAATTTGATGCAAAAGATAACTTATATGTACGTATTGACCGTCGTCGTAAATTACCGGCGTCTATTATCTTACGTGCACTTGAGTACTCGAGTGAAGACATTCTTGGTATTTTCTTCGACAACACTACGTTTGAAGTAACTGACGGTAAAGTTCTTATGGAACTGGTACCTTCACGTTTACGTGGTGAAACCGCCGCTTTTGATATTAAGAGCGAAGACGGTGAAGTGTTTGTTGAAAGTGGTCGTCGTGTTACGGCTCGCCATATCAAGAACATCGAGAAAAAAGGCATTAAGCAATTAGAAGTACCACATGAGTACATCATTGGTCGCGTATTAGCGAAAAACTATGTTGATGAGTCAACAGGTGAAGTTGTAGCTAATGCAAATGACGAGCTAACGCTTGAATTAATGGCTGAATTGGTTAAAGCCGGTCACACTAAAATTGATACGTTATATATCAATGAAGTGGACAGCGGTGCTTACATGTCAAATACCTTGAACATTGACTCTTCAAGCAGCCGTTTAGAAGCATTAGTAGAAATTTATCGCATGATGCGCCCAGGCGAGCCACCGACGAAAGACGCGGCTGAAGCCTTATTCCAGAACTTGTTCTTCTCAGAAGAGCGCTATGACCTATCAACTGTAGGTCGTATGAAGTTCAATAGCCGTGTTGGTTACGATACTGATACAGGCCCAGGCACATTAAGCAAAGAAGACATCGTGTCGGTTATGAAAGTATTGATTGCTATTCGTAACGGTGTTGGCGATGTAGATGATATTGACCACTTAGGCAACCGTCGTATACGTAGTGTTGGCGAAATGGCTGAGAACCAATTCCGTGTAGGTTTAGTACGTGTAGAACGTGCTGTACGTGAGCGTTTAAGCTTAGGTGACCTAGATGCGATAATGCCACAAGATCTTATTAACGCTAAGCCTATTTCGGCAGCGGTTAAAGAGTTCTTCGGCTCGTCTCAGTTATCACAGTTTATGGACCAAAATAACCCGCTATCAGAAGTAACGCATAAGCGTCGTATTTCTGCATTAGGACCGGGCGGTCTAACTCGTGAGCGCGCAGGCTTTGAAGTACGTGACGTTCACGTAACTCACTATGGTCGCGTATGTCCAATCGAGACTCCTGAGGGTCCAAACATCGGTCTAATTAACTCATTATCTACGTACGCACGTACTAATGATTATGGTTTCTTAGAAACACCTTACCGCAAAGTGGTAGACGGTGTTGTAACTGATGAAGTTGATTACCTATCAGCCATTGAAGAAGGTCAGTTTGTTATCGCACAGGCGAACTCAAACTTAACCGAAACCAATGAGTTTGTAGATGAACTTATTCCATGTCGTCACAAAGGTGAATCTACCTTTATGGGACGTATGGACCAGCAATATATGGATGTATCACCACAACAGGTGATCTCTGTAGCGGCAGCACTTATCCCGTTCCTAGAACACGATGATGCTAACCGTGCATTGATGGGTTCAAACATGCAACGTCAAGCAGTACCAACATTGAAAGCGGATAAGCCGTTAGTAGGTACTGGTATTGAGTTAACACTAGCGAAAGACTCTGGTGTTACTATCGTTGCAAAACGTGGTGGTGAAGTAATGTATTGTGACGCAAGTCGCATCGTTGTTAATGTACATGAAGAAGAACGCGTTCCAGGCGAAGCGGGCATCGACATTTACAACTTAACCAAATACACACGTTCTAACCAAAATACATGTATTAACCAAAAACCAACTTGTATGGTTGGCGAACCGGTTACTCGTGGCGATGTGTTAGCAGATGGTCCTTCGACTGACTTGGGCGACTTAGCTCTTGGTCAAAACTTGCGCGTGGCATTTATGCCATGGAATGGTTATAACTTCGAGGATTCAATCTTACTATCAGAGCGCGTAGTTGAAGAAGATCGTCTAACGACTATCCACATTCAAGAACTACAGTGTATTGCCCGTGATACTAAATTAGGTTCTGAAGAGATCACTGCAGATATCCCGAATGTGGGCGAATCTGCACTAGGCAAGCTTGATGAATCAGGCGTTGTTTATATTGGTGCTGAAGTTAAAAGCGGCGATATTCTAGTAGGTAAAGTGACTCCGAAAGGCGAAACGCAATTAACTCCTGAAGAGAAGCTACTACGAGCTATCTTCGGCGAAAAAGCGTCTGACGTTAAAGACAGCTCTTTACGTGTACCAAATTCTGTAACTGGTACTGTAATTGACGTGCAAGTTTTCACCCGTGATGGTGTTGAAAAAGATAAGCGTGCGTTAGAAGTTGAAGAAATGCAGCTTCGCGATGCGAAGAAAGACTTCAACGAAGAGTTCCGTATTCTAGAAGCTGGTGTATTAGACCGTGCGCGTAAGTTACTTATCGCAGCTGGCTTTGATGAAGACAAATTAGCGTTATTAAATGCTGAGAAGCTACTTACGCAAAGCCTTGCTGAAGAAGACAAGCAAGCTGAGCTTGAGCAATTAGCAGCCCAGTATGACGAGCTTAAAGCTGAATACGATAAGAAGTTTGAAAACAAACGTCGTAAAATCACTCAAGGCGATGACCTAGCACCTGGCGTACTTAAGATTGTTAAAGTATACCTAGCTGTTAAACGTTGTATCCAACCGGGTGATAAAATGGCGGGTCGTCATGGTAACAAAGGTGTTATCTCGACTATCGTACCAGTAGAAGATATGCCATACGATGATAAAGGTCGTACGGTAGATATCGTACTTAACCCACTGGGTGTACCATCACGTATGAACATCGGTCAGATCCTTGAAACACATATGGGTCTAGCTGCACGTGGTATTGGTGAACGCATTGAAGAAATGATGAAAGAGCAACGTGAGCTGCATGAGTTACGCGCCTTCATCAAGCAAGCCTACGAAATTGGCGAATCTCGTCAAGTAGTAGACATTGATAGCTTTACAGATGACGAAATTCGTCGTTTGGCTGAAAACTTAAAAGGTGGTTTACCAATAGCTACTCCAGCATTTGATGGCGCGAAAGAAAACGAAATCAAAGACATGCTAGAGCTTGCGGGCTACCCAAGAAGTGGTCAGGTTACACTTTATGATGGCCGTACTGGCGATCAGTTCGAACGTCAAGTAACCGTTGGTTACATGTACATGCTGAAACTGAATCACTTAGTTGATGACAAAATGCATGCGCGTTCTACTGGTTCTTATAGCCTTGTTACTCAGCAGCCGCTGGGTGGTAAAGCACAGTTCGGTGGCCAGCGTTTTGGTGAGATGGAAGTATGGGCACTTGAAGCTTACGGTGCTGCTTACACTCTACAAGAAATGCTAACAGTGAAATCGGATGACGTGAACGGTCGTACTAAGATGTATAAAAACATCGTTGATGGTAACCATAAAATGGAACCAGGTATGCCAGAATCGTTTAACGTATTGTTAAAAGAAATCCGCTCACTGGGTATCAACATCGAGTTGGAAGAAAATTAAGCCAATTAGATGCTGCAGTTAACGCTGCAGCATCTGTTACGGCCGAATAGAATGTAGGGACGAGACTACCCGTCCTCAAGATTAACTCCGACAGGAGAGCTAAGGTGAAAGACTTACTTAAGTTTCTGAAGCAACAAAATAAGACCGAAGAATTCGATGCAATTCGCATTGGTCTTGCTTCACCAGACATGGTTCGTTCGTGGTCATACGGTGAAGTAAAGAAACCTGAGACTATTAACTACCGTACTTTCAAGCCTGAGCGCGATGGCTTATTCTGTGCCCGTATTTTCGGCCCAGTGAAAGATTATGAATGCTTATGTGGTAAATATAAGCGTCTTAAACACCGCGGTGTGATCTGTGAGAAGTGTGGCGTTGAAGTTACACTCACTAAAGTGCGACGCGATCGTATGGGTCATATTGACCTTGCGAGCCCAGTTGCGCATATTTGGTTTTTAAAATCATTACCGTCACGTATCGGCTTAATGCTAGATATGACGCTTCGTGATATTGAACGTGTTCTTTACTTCGAATCATTCGTAGTAACTGAGCCTGGTATGACAACGCTTGAGCGTGGTCAGCTATTAGGTGAAGAAGAATACTTAGATGCACTTGAAGAGCATGGTGATGAATTTGAAGCTAAGATGGGTGCTGAAGCAGTTTTAGACTTGCTTCGTGAACTCGATCTTGCACAATTAATTGCTGAAATGCGTGAAGAGTTACCAACAATTAACTCTGAAACTAAGCGTAAAAAAATCACCAAACGTCTTAAGTTAATGGAATCGTTCCACCAATCAGGTAACAACCCTGAGTGGATGATCATGACAGTACTTCCAGTATTGCCACCTGATCTACGCCCATTAGTACCACTAGACGGTGGTCGTTTTGCGACGTCTGATCTAAATGACCTTTACCGTCGTGTTATTAACCGTAATAACCGTCTTAAGCGCCTATTAGATTTAGCAGCACCAGATATTATCGTACGCAACGAAAAACGTATGTTACAAGAAGCGGTAGATGCGCTACTTGATAACGGTCGTCGTGGTCGTGCAATTACAGGTTCTAACAAACGTCCTCTTAAATCTCTTGCCGATATGATCAAGGGTAAGCAAGGTCGTTTCCGTCAGAACTTACTTGGTAAGCGTGTGGATTATTCAGGCCGTTCTGTAATTACAGTGGGTCCTACACTTAAGCTTCACCAATGTGGTCTTCCTAAGAAGATGGCACTTGAGCTATTCAAACCATTCATCTATGGCAAATTAGAGCGTCGCGGCATGGCTACGACAATCAAAGCTGCGAAGAAGATGGTTGAACGTGAAATGCCGGAAGTATGGGATGTGCTTGACGAAGTAATTCGTGAACATCCAGTATTACTTAACCGTGCACCAACACTTCACCGTTTGGGTATCCAAGCGTTTGAACCTGTGCTTATCGAAGGTAAAGCGATTCATTTGCATCCATTAGTATGTGCGGCCTACAACGCCGATTTCGATGGTGACCAAATGGCGGTACACGTACCGCTAACAATTGAAGCGCAGCTTGAAGCTCGTGCCTTAATGATGTCTACAAACAACATTCTATCTCCTGCGAATGGTGAGCCAATCATCGTTCCTTCACAGGATGTTGTATTGGGTCTTTATTACATGACTCGTGACCGTATTAACGCTAAAGGCGAAGGCGCGATATTTAAAGATCCAAAAGAAGCAGAAAAAGCATACCGTAGTGGCAATGCAGACCTTCACGCAATTGTGAAAGTACGTATTAGTCAATCAGTTAAAAACGAAAATGGTGTAGTAGAAGATACTATCACTGTTATTGATACAACTGTTGGTCGTGCAATTCTGTCGCTAATTTTACCAAAAGGCATGCCGTATGAGTCAATCAATCAGCCGCTAGGTAAAAAGCAGATTTCTGGCTTAATTAATGAGTGTTACCGTCGTCTTGGTCTTAAAGACACCGTTATGTTTGCTGACCAAATTATGTACACCGGTTTCCATTATGCAATGAAGTCAGGTGTTTCAATCGGTATTGATGACTTAGTTATCCCACCGGTTAAAGCGCAGATCATTGAATCAGCTGAAGCTGAAGTTACTGAAATCAACCAACAATTCCAATCAGGTCTTGTAACGGCTGGTGAAAAGTACAATAAAGTTATCGATATTTGGTCACGTGTAAATGAAAACTTATCACGTGAGATGATGTCTAACTTGTCGAAAGACACAGTTATTAATGCACAAGGTGAAGAAGTAGAGCAAGCGTCATTTAACTCAGTGTTTATGATGGCCGACTCAGGTGCTCGTGGTAGTGCTGCTCAGATCCGTCAGTTGGCGGGTATGCGTGGTCTAATGGCACGTCCAGATGGTTCAATCATCGAGACGCCAATCACAGCTAACTTCCGTGAAGGTCTAAACGTACTTCAGTACTTCATCTCAACGCATGGTGCGCGTAAAGGTCTTGCCGATACAGCACTTAAAACAGCTAACTCGGGTTACCTAACGCGTCGTCTAGTAGACGTTGCACAAGATTTGGTAATCAATGAAGACGACTGTGGCACAGAAGATGGCTTAACAATGAAACCGCTTATTGAAGGTGGTGATGTTGTAGAAGCGCTTCGTGAACGTGTACTAGGTCGTGTTGTTGCTGAAGATATTGTTATTCCTGGTACTAATACAGTACTAGTTGAGCGTAACATTATGCTTGACGAAAAACTGTGTGACCTTTTAGAAGAGCACTCAGTAGATGAAGTTCGCGTACGTTCTGTTATCACGTGTGATAATGACTTTGGTGTTTGTGCTAACTGTTACGGTCGTGACCTAGCACGTGGCCATATCATCAACGCAGGTGAATCAGTAGGTGTTATCGCGGCACAATCAATTGGTGAGCCAGGTACACAGTTAACGATGCGTACATTCCACATCGGTGGTGCGGCATCTAGAGCGTCTGCTGAGAATAATGTACAAGTTAAAACTAACGGTACATTAAAGCTTCACAACGCTAAGTACGTATTAAATACAGACGGTAAGATTGCTATTATTTCGCGTTCTACGGAAATTACTATCATTGATAGTTATGGCCGTGAAAAAGAGCGTTATAAAGTACCTTACGGTGCAGTATTAACAGTACAAGACAATGCAGAAGTTCAAGGTAACGACATCGTTGCTACTTGGGACCCGCATAGTCACCCAATCGTACTTGAGCATAAGTCAAAAGTATCGTTCAGCGATATCGATGACTCGAATACTGAAACACAGACAGATGAACTAACCGGTTTAACCCGTATAGTTGTTAAAGATCTTTCTAAAGCGAATGCGAAAGAACCTAAGCTTATCATTGAAAGTGAAGAGCGCGGCTTACAAGAAACACGTCTACCTTCATTCACTACGATTGAAGTAGTTGACGGCACGACAGTAAACCCTGGTGACGTATTAGCACGTATTCCGCAAGAAGGTTCGAAAACTCGTGATATCACGGGTGGTCTACCACGCGTAGCCGATTTATTCGAAGCTCGTAAACCGAAAGAACCAGCTATTTTAGCTGAAGTTACCGGTACAATTAGCTTTGGTAAAGAGACTAAAGGTAAGAAGCGTTTAGTTATTACACCAGATGAAGGTGATCATTACGAAGAGATGATCCCTAAATGGCGTCAACTTAACGTGTTTGAAGGTGAACGAGTGTCTAAAGGTGAAGTTATCGCCGATGGACCAGAATCACCGCATGACATCTTACGCTTACGTGGTGTGACTCATGTTGCTAACTACATTGTTAACGAAGTGCAAGAGGTTTACCGTTTGCAAGGCGTTAAGATCAATGACAAGCACATTGAAACTATTATTCGTCAAATGTTACGTAAATGTACCATTATGCACGGTGGTGATACTGACTTCTTAGCCGGTGAGCAAATTGAAGTGGCACGCGTTAATATCGCAAACCGCGACCTTGAAGCTCAAGGTAAGATCCCAGCTAAGTTTGAAATCCAGTTAATGGGTATCACAAAAGCATCACTAGCAACAGAATCTTTCATCTCTGCAGCCTCTTTCCAAGAGACAACACGTGTTTTAACCGACGCAGCAGTGAATGGTAAGAGCGATGAGTTACGCGGTCTGAAAGAAAACGTAATAGTGGGTCGTTTGATCCCAGCCGGTACCGGCTTTTCGTATCATCAAGAACGTATGGCTCGCCGTAAACAAAGCAAAGTAGTAGAAGAGCAGACTGTAAGTGCAGAAGAGGCAACTCAAGCGCTAACTGATGCTTTAAATGCGGATTTATCTGGAAATCAATAAACTAAACCAAATCAATAGATTAGGTTTTCGCAAGGTAGATATCTTCTACCTTGCGAGCGGTTTAGGTTGACAGGTCAATCTTTGCTCATTAAAATTCCGCCACCCATTTACCTGTGCGTTTAAAACAAACTTGTAAAAACGGGCGGATTTTTTTATTTTTTCAGTAGTAATTCTAATTTCAGGAGCTATTTAAATGGCAACTATTAACCAGCTAGTGCGTAAGCCACGCCGTAGCAAGGTTACGAAAAGTAACTCAGCTGCGCTTAAAGCGTGTCCGCAAAAGCGCGGTGTATGTACTCGCGTATATACAACTACACCTAAGAAACCAAACTCGGCGTTACGTAAAGTAGCTCGTGTACGTTTAACTAACGGTTTCGAAGTAACTTCATACATTGGTGGTGAAGGTCATAACCTTCAAGAGCACAGTGTAATCCTAATCCGTGGTGGTCGTGTTAAAGATTTACCAGGTGTGCGTTTTCACACCGTTCGTGGTGCACTTGACTGTGCAGGCGTTAGCGATCGTCGCCAAGCTCGTTCTAAATACGGTACTAAACGCCCTAAAGGCTAATAGTTCTCCGTTAGTAAGGCCAAGCACTAAATATTTTTAATTATTGTTTTGGGTTATTGACTCGATAAGAGCAAACCTGAATAAACCGGAGATACAAAATGCCTAGAAGACGCGTAATAGGTCAACGTAAAATTCTTCCAGATCCTAAGTTCGGATCGGAGCTTCTTGCGAAATTCGTAAACATCGTAATGTTAGATGGCAAGAAATCTACTGCTGAAAAAATCGTTTATGGTGCGCTAAATGTGGCTGCTGAGAAATCAGGCAAGTCGCACCTAGAAATCTTTGAAACGGCACTTGATAATATCCGCCCACAGGTAGAAGTTAAATCTCGCCGTGTTGGTGGTTCAACTTACCAAGTACCAGTTGAAGTACGTCCAGTTCGTCGTAACGCATTAGGTATGCGTTGGTTAGTAGACGCTGCTCGTAAGCGTGGCGAAAAATCTATGGGCTTACGTTTAGCTCAAGAAATCGTTGACGCTGCTGACAACAAAGGCACTGCGGTTAAGAAACGTGAAGACGTTCACCGTATGGCTGAAGCGAATAAAGCATTCGCTCATTACCGTTGGTAATCTGCCCTTAACCTTTAAGAGGATTTTATGGCACGTACAACTCCACTTGAGCGCTATCGTAATATCGGTATTTGTGCTCACGTAGATGCAGGCAAAACCACCACAACAGAACGTATTCTGTTTTACACGGGTCTTTCTCATAAGATCGGTGAAACGCATGATGGTGCTGCAACT
The DNA here is from genome assembly GCF_040308685.1 of Pseudoalteromonas sp. 20-MNA-CIBAN-0454. Lineage (NCBI taxonomy): Bacteria > Pseudomonadati > Pseudomonadota > Gammaproteobacteria > Alteromonadales > Pseudoalteromonadaceae > Pseudoalteromonas > Pseudoalteromonas sp. 20-MNA-CIBAN-0454. The sequence goes on from NZ_JBEOOB010000012.1 coordinate 97,397, forward strand.
ATGGACTGGATGGAGCAGGAACAAGAGCGTGGTATCACAATCACTTCTGCTGCAACTACGTGTTTCTGGAAAGGGATGGACGCTCAATTTGACGCTCATCGTATCAATATTATTGATACTCCAGGACACGTTGATTTCACTATCGAAGTAGAGCGTTCTTTACGCGTATTAGATGGTGCGGTAGTTGTTCTTTGTGCTTCATCTGGTGTACAGCCGCAAACTGAGACAGTTTGGCGTCAAGCGAACAAATACGAAGTTCCAAGAATGATCTTCGTAAACAAAATGGATCGCACAGGCGCTGACTTCTTTGCAGTTGTTGACCAGGTGAAATCTCGTCTTGGAGCAACGCCTGTTCCAATTCAGTTGCCAATAGGCGCTGAAGACGGCTTTAAAGGTGTTATTGACCTAATCAAGATGAAAGCTATTAACTGGAACGAAGCGGACCAGGGAATGACTTTCACTTATGAGGCAATACCGGCAGAACTTCAGGAATTAGCCGATGAATGGCGCTCTCATTTAGTTGAAAGTGCTGCAGAAGCTACTGAAGAACTAATGGATAAATACTTAGAGGGTGAAGAGTTAAGTGAAGCCGAAATAAAAGAAGCTTTACGCCAACGTACATTAGCAAACGACATTGTTCCTATGACGTGTGGTAGCGCATTTAAAAACAAAGGTGTTCAAGCGGTGCTTGATTGCGTTGTTGAATACATGCCTGCCCCAACGCAAGTGAAACAAATTCAAGGTATCCTAGAAGATGGTACCGAAGAAGAGCGTCCTGCTGATGATAAAGCGCCGTTTGCTGCACTTGCATTTAAAATTGCAACGGACCCGTTTGTTGGCACCTTAACTTTTTTCCGTGTTTACTCTGGTACAGTTAAACAGGGTGACGCGGTATACAACCCAGTTAAAAGTAAGCGTGAGCGTCTTGGTCGTATCGTACAGATGCATTCAAACTCACGTGAAGAGATCAAAGAAGTCTTCGCAGGCGACATCGCGGCGGCTATTGGTCTCAAAGACGTAACAACAGGTGAAACACTGTGTGATCCGAAATCCATTATTACGCTTGAGCGTATGGAATTTCCTGAACCAGTAATCTCTGTTGCGGTTGAGCCTCGCACAATCGCTGACCAAGATAAGATGGGGATCGCGCTGGGTAAACTAGCGGCTGAAGATCCATCTTTTCGTGTACAAACCGACGAAGAATCGGGTCAGATTATAATATCTGGCATGGGTGAACTTCACCTCGATATCCTCGTCGAACGTATGAAACGTGAATTCAGTGTTGAATGTAACGTTGGTAAGCCGCAGGTTGCATACCGAGAAGCTATCCGTTCAACTGTTAAGGTTGAAGGTAAGTTTATACGTCAATCAGGTGGTCGTGGTCAATATGGTCACGTCTGGCTTAAACTTGAACCGATGGATATTACGGATGACGAAGCACCAATTTACGAGTTCGTTAACGAAACTGTAGGTGGTTCTATTCCCAAAGAATACGTCCCTGCGGTAGACAAAGGCATCCAAGAGCAAATGTCTCAAGGTGTGCTGGCAGGCTACCCATTACTTGGCGTTAAAGCGACTTTATATGATGGTTCATTCCATGATGTAGACTCGAATGAAATGGCATTTAAAATAGCAGGTTCATTGGCAATGAAGCAAGGCGCGCTGCAAGCGAGCCCGGTACTTTTAGAGCCAGTAATGAAGGTTGAAGTACTCACTCCTGAAGCAAACATGGGTGATGTAGTTGGTGACTTAAACCGTCGCCGCGGCATGATCGAAGGCATGGAAGATGCATTAGGTGGACTGAAGCAAATTAATGCACAGGTTCCCCTTTCTGAAATGTTTGGTTATGCTACTGACTTACGATCTGCAACACAGGGTCGTGCTTCATACTCTATGGAGTTTTTGAAGTACGCCGAAGCATCGAAACATGTTGCAGAGACAATAATTTCAGCTCGCGCTGTAATATGATTTTTAGCTTGTTTAACTCAATAGTGAGTTAGACTTTAATTTCTTTATAGGAATTTTTTAAGATGGCAAAAGCAAAGTTTGAACGCGTAAAACCGCATGTAAACGTAGGTACAATCGGCCACGTTGACCACGGTAAAACTACACTAACTGCAGCAATCACTAACGTACTTGCAAAAGTATACGGCGGTGTTGCTAAAGATTTCGCATCAATCGATAACGCTCCAGAAGAGCGCGAACGTGGTATCACTATTTCAACGTCTCACGTTGAATACGATACACCTACACGTCACTACGCACACGTAGATTGTCCTGGTCACGCCGATTATGTTAAAAACATGATCACTGGTGCTGCTCAAATGGATGGCGCTATCTTAGTAGTTGCTGCGACTGATGGCCCTATGCCACAAACGCGTGAGCACATCCTACTTTCTCGCCAAGTTGGCGTTCCTTACATCATCGTGTTCATGAACAAATGTGACATGGTTGATGACGAAGAGCTACTTGAGCTAGTAGAAATGGAAGTTCGTGAACTTCTTTCAGAATACGATTTCCCAGGTGATGACTTACCACTAATTCAAGGTTCAGCACTTAAAGCGCTTGAAGGCGAGAAAGAGTGGGAAGATAAGATTGTTGAGCTTGCAAACGCACTTGATTCTTACATTCCAGAGCCAGAGCGTGACATCGA